>NZ_JBFTJF010000033.1:0-33576 GCF_056395305.1 Variovorax sp. 10L426
CTCCTTGCATGTGCCAACGCACATGCGGCGTCGCGCGCCTTGATTGGCCCGTCCTGGCATACCTTCGCGACCCCGGAAGTAGTGTGAACAGGCCCTAGCCGCGCAGCAACGCGCCCCAGCGGCCCGGCACCACGCTGACCCAGGGGTTTCCGGGCGCGCGAACAAGGTGCAGGTACAGGAACGCGATCCAGGGCAGGCTCAGCCCGATCGCAGCGTCGCGCATCGCTGAATTGACGCACGTCGCAACCAGCAGGATCAGCATCGCGACAAATGCCAGCCTGCCGGTGATGTCGTGGCGCCGCCATGCGATGACGAGCCCCGTCAGGAATATCGCGACGAGCGTGAGCAGGCCCGGAACGCCTGTTTCCGCGCCCATCCAGAGGAAGTCGTTGTGCGGCATGCTGTAGTCGTACAGCAGCTTGGGGCCGCGCCGATGCCATTCCGGCGTCCAGCTGCCGAGCCCCAGGCCCGCCAGCGGTGCGTCGAGCATCATCCGCGTGGTCTCGCGGTACATGTGATACCGCACGACCCAGCTTCCCTCCGAGACCGCACCGCCCTTGGCGGCTTCGAGTTCCTGGATGCCCAGCGTGAACTTCTCCTGGACCGACGGCGCCTGCGAGACCAGGCAGCCCGCCACCACCGCGCCCACGCAGAGTGACACGGCCAGCACGCGCAGCCGGCCGCGCCATTGATGTACGCATGCCGCGAAGACGGCCAACAGCAGGCCCAGCAGCGAGGTGCGCGAGGGCAACGTCACTGTCACGATCACGGCCATCGCGATGGTCACGGCAAACGCCGGCCCCGCCCAGTGCCAACGGTCGCGCGTGTCGTTCAGATGCGCCAACCCCCACACAGCGGCCGACGCGCCGATGACCGAGAAAAGCAGTGCATCGTTGATGGACTTGTTGCCCTTCATCACGACGACGTTGTGCCAGATCGGCAGCAAGGGCACGCCCACCGTATGCGCCAGGACGATCACGATCACCGAGAACGCCGCCGCGATGAGAAAGCCACGCAGCGCCCACACCGTCTCCTCGACCGACAGGACCAGCGTGATCGCCAACGTGGCCGCAATGCGCCCGTCATGCCAGAGGCTCAGGCCCGTCTCGGGGTGATGCGGTCGAAACGCAAGCACGACGAGCGTCCAGACCACGAAGGCCAGGATGGGCCAGCGCAGCGGATCGGTGCGCAGGCGCGCAGCGCGCTCGCGCAGCCCGCCCGACAGCAGGACGGTGAGGATCAGCAAGCCGGCGCCAAGGTAGTTGAGCCCCACGGGCATGAAAACCACGCAGCCCCACAGCAGCGCGGTGGCGCTCACGAGTCGCGGCCGGCGGACGGCGGGAGCGAATGAGGCGGCGATGTCGGGCGAGTCGATGCTCAGCTTCGTCATGGATCGGGATTGAATTCGGGAAACGCAGCGGCGCCGCGAACTATTGATGCGGCACCGTCACTTAAGATCGCGGCTCATTATTTGTCGAATGCCGAAATGTCCGATCTCAACGCCCTGTTCGAAGCCGCCCAAGCCAACTCCAAACTGCTCGCCGAGCGCCCGGACAATCCGACACTTCTCAAGATCTACGGCCTCTTCAAGCAGGCCACGACAGGCGACAACGCCGAGAAAAAGCCGAGCTTCAGCGACATCGTCGCGCGCGCCAAGTGGGATGCCTGGACGTCCCGCAAGGGACTGAGCGCCGACGAGGCCAAGCAGCAATACATCGACCTGATCGAATCGCTGCGCTGAGCCGCTGGGCTCACAGCCAAGCCTTGTCGTTGTAGGCATCGTCGTCGTCCTGCGCGTCGGTGCCCAGTAGATCGTCGAGGTTCTTCAGCAGGCGCTGTTCGATCTGCTCGCTGAAGTTGCCGTATGGAAAGGCCAGCGTCGCGCGCAACCTGAAGTTGTCGGCGCTGACCTCGACGCTGCCATCGATGCCGGTGCGGCCGAACTGGGCCACGTCGCGCGCCTCGCCTTCGGCGTAGCTGAATTCCAGGCCGTAGTCTTGTTCGACGCGCTGCATCCATTGCCGCGCCAGCTCGCGGGCGGCCGGCAGACCCAGTGTGTGATTGCGTTCGATATGGATGTCAGGCACCGTGGTCTCCGTTGTGTTCGCGCTTGCAGCAAGAGGACCGAGTTTGCATGAGGTCGTCCGGTGAAGCGGGGGTGATTTTCAGGGCCTGTTCGCGTCCCGCCTTGGGCATCTCGGCCAGCTTCTTGACGGCGGCATAGAAGCGCGACCAATCCTCGCCCTCGCGTTCGAACAAGGCCTCGAAGCCGGGCACGAGTTCGTCGTAGGCAGCCTGGGCACCGAAGGCCGCATTGTTGGCGCGTGCCACCCAGGCGTCGTAGGCGCCCTGCCGAGGGCCGGTCCACGTCGCGCGAAGCGCCGCATAGCGCTGCCGGAAATCTTCCATCGCCGCCAGCTTTTTGGCATCGACCGTCGCCCAGTCCTGCGCCTCGGCTTCCTTGGATGAATAGATGTCTTCCAGCGCGCGGCGCGTCTCGGCGGTCAATTCGCGGAATTGCTGGCGGCGTGCATCGAACTGCGCGTATTCGCTCCGGGCCGCTTCGCTTGCCTGGGTCTTCAACCACCGCTGGCTGCCGATGCGCTCCACCGCGGTCGCGAAGGATTCGTTGAACGTGGTGTCGCCCGACACGTACAACACCTGGTGCGCCAGCTCGTGAAACACGATGCGCGCCAGTTCGCCTTCGGGATAGCCGATGAAGGTCGAGAGCAGCGGATCACCGCCGGCCCAGTTCATCCAGCCGAGCGTCGAGTAGGCCGGAACCGGGTAGACCGAAGTCTCCAGGCCCTGCGCACGCAACGTTGCCGCCTCGGCATTGGCGGCGGCCTCGTCGTAGTAGCCGCGATAGCCGACGCAGCCGGCGACCGGGAAGCACCAGGTCTTCAGCGTGAGCGAATGCGGTGGTGCGGCAACGACGTTCCACAGCGCGGCGTTGCGGTGAAGGTCGGCGTAGGACTTGTAGCTCGCGTTGTCGGGCAGGTCGAGTTCAGTCACGGCGTAGCGGCGAATGCGCTGCGTGAGTTCGAGCTTGGTCTTGAGGGATTCGGATGCGGCGGGGTCCTCCAGCCATTCGGGCACGGGCCGCGCAGCGCGCATCAGGTCGAGATGGCCGCTCGCCGATTGCCAGTAGTAGCCGACGTCGGCGCACCCGGCCAAAGCGGCCGCGCCGACAACCGCGACACCGCCCAGGAGTGCCCATCGACCGCGTTTCATGTCGGGACCGCAGCTTCCGCAACGGACTCCACCTCGACCAGGCAGTCGTAGAAGGTCGGGCCGCGCCCGATGTCGGTCAGACGCTGACTGGTGAGCTGGTTGACGTTGGTGCCATCCAGCCCGAGCTTGCGCCACCAGATGCCGAGACCATGAACCACGCCCGGCCGGGCCCGGCGCGAGACATCGGCACGGCAGCGGTACTCGCCCCGCTGGTTGAAGACACGCACGATGGCGCCGTCGGCGATGCCGCGCGCGACGGCATCGGCTTCGTTGATCTCGAGCACCGGCTCGCCCTCGATCGCGCGCAGGCTTCGGACATTGACGAAGCTGGAATTGAGGAAGTTGCGGGCCGGCGGCGAGATCATCGCGAGCGGGAACTCCTTCGAACTTCCGGCCGGCTCGTAGTTGGGTACGTGGTCGGGCAGGCCGTCCTGGCCCATCGCGGCCAGCCGTTGGCTGAAGAATTCGCAGCGGCCCGACGGCGTCGGGAAGTTGCCTTCCGCGTAAGGCGCATCGGGCAGCTTCAGCGTGGCAAACCCATGCGCCTGCAACTCGTCGAAGTCCACCGCTTCAGACGCGAACGCAGCGCGACACAGGGTTTCGTCGTCGTCCGAGAAACAGGGCTCGTCGAAGCCCATGCGCCGGGCGAGTTCGCGAAACACCCAGGTATTGCTGCGCGCCTCGCCGCGCGGCGCAATGGCCGGGCGATTCAGCAGCACGTCGGTGTGGCCGTAGCTGAAATGGATGTCCCAGTGTTCGAGCTGCGTGGTCGCTGGCAGCACGTAGTCGGCATAGTCGGCCGTGTCGGTCTGGAACTGTTCGAGCACCACGGTGAAGAGGTCTTCGCGCGCGAAGCCTGCCACCACCTTGCCCGATTCGGGCGCGATGGCCACCGGGTTGCTGTTGTAGACGATCAGCGCCTCGATCGGATTCGCATCGTCGAGCAGCGCGTCGCCGATGGCGCTCATGTTGATGGTGCGCGGCTGCCGCCCCGCCAGCAGGTCGGGCCGCTGCAGCGTCGCGCGGTCCACCGGAAAAAGCCCCGAACTGCTCAGCAGCAGACCGCCCGCCCGCTCCCGCCATGCACCCACCAGCGCGGGCAGGCAGGCCACGGCACGCGCCGCATTGCCGCCGCCGCGAACGCGCTGCATGCCGTAGTTGAGACGGATCGCCGCCGGACGGGTGGTGCCGTAGGCGCGTGCCAGCGCGACGATCTGCGCCTCGGGCACGCCGCAAACAGCGGCCGCGCGCGCCGGTGGCCACTGCAGGGCGCGCTCGCGGAGCTGCGCCCAGCCCACGGTGTAGCGTTCGATGTAGTCGTGATCGAGCCAGTCGTTCACGATCAGCTCGTGCATCAGGGCCAACGCCAGTGCGGCATCGGTGCCCGGCAGCAGCGCAATGTGTTCGTCGCATTTGTCCGCCGTCTCCGTCTTGCGCGGATCGATGCACACCAGCCGCGCACCGGCGCGCTTGGCGGCTTGCGCATGGCGCCAGAAATGCAGATTGCTCCCGATCGAGTTGCTGCCCCAGATGAGGATCAGCTTCGCCTCGGCGAAAAATTCGACCCGCATGCCGACCTTGCCGCCCAAAGTAAAACCTAAGGCCTCACCACCAGCAGTGGAGCAGATCGTGCGGTCCAGAAGAGATGCGCCAAGCTTGTTGAAAAAACGACGATCCATCGATTCGCCCTGCACAAGACCCATCGTTCCTGCGTAACTGTAGGGCACAATCTTTTCCGGATTGTTACTCTTGATTGCATTCAGACGCCCGGCGATGTCGTCCAGCGCAAAGTCCCACGTCACCGGCTCGAAACGGCCACTGCCCTTGGGGCCGGAGCGCTTCAGCGGCTGGGCGAGACGTTCGGGATGGTTGGTGCGCTCGATGTACCGAGAGACCTTGGTGCAAAGGACGCCAGCCGTGTGCCGATGTTCGGGATTGCCCTGCAGCTTGACGGCCTCGCCGTCCTGCACGGTCGTGACGAGCGCGCACGTATCAGGGCAGTCATGAGGGCATGCGCCGAGCACTTGGTGCACTGGGGTCTGGGAAGTCATGAATCAATCGGGAACAGCAAACCGGTCGAGTCTAAGTTGTGCGCCTGACAAAGCGGGCGTGGGGGTTATCACGATGTTGAATCGCAGGCACTTTTCGATCGCCACGGGCGCCGCGGCGTTGGCGGGTTTCCAGTTCGCGAGGGCTCAGGGCGACATTCCGATCGTTCTCGGGCAGTCCGCGGCATTCACGGGTCCCGCGGCCCAGCTTGGCATCCAGTTCTACGAGGGCGCAAAGCTCTACCTCGACCAGTACAACGCGCAAGCAAGCCGCAACGTGCAGATCAAGTTCCTCGACGACGGCTACGAGCCCGATCGCTGCGCGGAAAACACCAAAAAACTGATCGACGACGACGTCTTCGCACTGTTCGGCTACATCGGCACGCCCACCAGCCTTGCGGCGCTGCCGCTGGCCGTGGATGCCAAGGTTCCGTTCATCGCGCCCTTCACCGGCGCCATGGCCTTGCGGGAGCCGTTTCGCAAGAACGTCTTCCACCTGCGCGCTTCCTACAACGACGAGACCGCGCTGATCGTCAGGCAATTGACCAACCTGGGCCTCAAGAAGATCGCGGTCTTCTACCAGAACGACGCCTACGGCAAGGCGGGCCTCGACGGCGTGACGCTGGCGTTGTCGCAACTCGACCTCAAGCCGGCCGCGCTCGCCACGGTCGAGCGGAACTCCGTCAACGTCGCCGCGGCGGTCAAGACCATCACGGCAGCCCGGCCTGATGCCGTGGTCCAGATCAGCGCCTACAAGTCATGCGCCGCGTTCATTCGCGAAGCGCGAAAGTCGGGGTACGGCGGCACCTTCTTCAACGTCTCCTTCGTCGGCACGCAGGCGTTGGCGGACGAACTCGGCAAGGACGGCGCAGGCGTCGTGGTCACCCAGGTCGTCCCCTCGCCCTACAACACGGCGAACGGCATCACGCGCGAGTTCGCCGAGGCCGTGCGCAAGAGCAACAGCAAGGCCCAGGCGAATTTCTCGAGCCTGGAGGGCTTCCTGGCGGCGAAAGTGCTGACGGAAGGACTGCGCCGCGCGCCAGGCAAGGTCTCCCGCGACGGATTGATCGCTGGCCTCGAAACCATTGACCGCCAGCAGTTCGGAGGCTTCGAGGTGTCGTTCTCGTCGCGCAACCACGTGGCCTCGAAGTTCGTCGAACTGTCGATGATCACGGCGGACGGCAGAATTAGAACCTAACCCCCGTTGCTTGCTCACTTCGTGTAGCCGCCTCCCCCCTTGAAAGGGGGCAACACCAGCGGCCCGGCGAAGCCGGTTCCGCGGTGTTTCCCGAACGGGCGTCGCTGCGCGGGCCGCTGTTTACTGCTTCCATATCTGCGTAGCGGTGTGGATGGCGAGGCCGACCAGGCCGCCGACCAGGGTTCCGTTCACGCGAATGAACTGCAGGTCTCGGCCGATGTGGCGTTCGAGTTCGTTCGTCATCTCGTCGGCGTTCCACTCGGCCACACGTTCGACGATGTAGCGGCGGATGTCCTCGCGATACCGCTCGATCGCACGCGGTGCGGCATCCACGATCTGTTCGTTGATCCATCGACGCATTGCTTCGTCGGCCCGAAGCCGCGCACCCAGCGTCCCGGCCATGGCAACGATGCGCAGGCGGATGCTCGAATCGGTCTTCGCCAGATCGTCGTGCAGCCATCCGAGCAGTTCGCTCCACAGGCCATGCAGGTAGTCGCCCAACGCGGGATGTGCCAGCAACTCTGCGCGGATGGCCTCGCCGCGCTGCTGAAACGCCGGGTCTGACTTGAGGCGCTCGATGAAGCCGGCCATGAACACATCGAAGCGCAATCGCAGCGGATGCTCCGGCTCGGCCGCCATGTCGCCGATGGTGCGCGCGACAGCGTCCACGATCTTGCGGGTGGCCAGCTTGGCAGCCACCTGATCGAGCCCCACGTAGCGCAGCGCCTTGATTTCGCGCGCAATGGCTTCGGTGATGCGCTCCTGCACTTCGTCGCCCTCGACCACGCGCGCCACCTGCACCAGCACGTCGTCCAGCAGCGCCTGATGTCGGCCGTCCGCGGTGAGCGCGTCGAGCGCCTGCCCCGCCAGGCGCGAGATATCCACCTGGTTCAGGCCAGCAGAAGCCATCCGGCCAAGGAAGTCGCGCACCCGCGCGTCGTCGAAGGCGCTCAGCCCATAACGGACCGCTGCAATCAGGTGCTCGGCGAGTTTCTCGGCGCGGTCGGGCCGCGACAGCCAGTCCGCCAGCCGCGCCGCCGGATCGAACTGCGCCAACTTGGCCAGCACCTGCGGCGTGCTCAGGAAGTTGTTGCAGATGAAGCCGGCGAGCTTGGCGCCGATGCGGTCCTTGTTTGCCGGAATGATCGCGGTGTGCGGAATGGGCAAGCCCAGCGGATGCCGGAACAGCGCAACCACGGCAAACCAGTCGGCGATCGCCCCGACCATCGCGGCTTCGGCGAATGCGGCGACGTAGCTCCAGGCCGCATGCCGTGATTCAAGCGCCGTCGCCGCCACGTACAGCAGCGCGGCAGCGCACAGCAAGCCCAGCGCGATCCTTTTCAGCGGATCTCCTTCGTCGCGGCGAGTCCGCGCAAGAAGTCTTCGCAGCGCGCGAGTTGCTCCAGCGTGACGTACTCATCGGGCTGGTGCGCCTGCGTGATGCTCCCGGGGCCGCATACCACGGTCGGAATGCCCGCGCTCTTGAAGATGCCGGCTTCGGTGCCGAACGCGACCAGCGTGGTGCGTTGTTCATTGGCGAGTCGTTGCGCCAGTCGCGTCACGGGCTCGCTGGCCGAACTCAGGAAGCTCGGGATTTCGCAGATGGTCTCGAAACGGAAGCCGGCGTCGGGCGCGACCTTCTTCATTGCGGATTCCGTCCGGCTCGCGAAGGCGGTGATTTCCTTCTGCATTTGCGCCACGTCGCTCGTGGGCAGGTTGCGGAATTCGTAACGAAACTCCGCGTCGCGCGGCACCACGTTGTCGGCGATGCCGCCATGGAACTGGCCCACGCTGGCCGTGCTGTAGGGCACGTCGAAACCGTCGTAGCGCCGCTCGTCGCGCTCGAAGCCCTCGGCCATGTCGCGCAGCTTGCCGACGACGCGGGCGGCCATCTCGATCGCATTGACCGACTGCGGGGTGAGCGAAGAATGCGCCTCCTTGCCGCGCACGCAGCACTTGTAGCGATAGACGCCCTTGTGCGCGATGGCCGGCACCATCAACGTCGGCTCGCCGATGATGCAGGCCAGCGGCTTGATGCCCTGGTCCTTCATGTCGGCGATCAGTTCCCTCACACCGAAGCAGCCGACCTCCTCGTCGTAGCTGAAGGCGAAGTGCACCGCGAAGGGCGATTCGCTCTCGATGAAGCGCTCGGCATTGGCCAGCGCCACCGCGATGAAGCTCTTCATGTCGGCCGAGCCCCGACCGTAGAGTCGCGGCTCGACGATCGCCGTGTCCGAGTCCGCGTCGTCCTGCGGCCAGTCCTGCACGATGGCGGAGAGCGGATCGACGGTCCAGTCCTGCCCGTCCCACGGCACGGTGTCGGTGTGGCCGGAGAGGATCACGCCCGCCTGCTTGCCGGCACCCAGCGTGGCGAAGAGGTTCGCCTTCGTCTTGTCGGCGTTGTACGTGAGCCGGCTGCGCACCCCGAGACCGGCAAGGTGATCGCGCACGAAGTCGATCAGTTCGAGGTTGCTGTTGGCGCTCACGGTGTTCATGCGCACGAGCGTCTGCGCGAGTTCGAGGCTTCGAGTGGAAAGCACATGTGACATGCAATCCATTGTCCCGGAAGTCCGGGGTGGGCGCGCTGATCCGGGCAGGCACGGGCTTTGCGGGCATCTGCGGCAAAGCCTAGACTCTGCCCATGAAACTCATCGATTCCCTCGTCACCCAGGCGGCCGGTATCGCCGCGGTCCGACGTGACCTGCACGCCCATCCCGAACTCTGCTACCAGGAAGTCCGCACCGCCGACGTGGTGGCGGCGAAGCTCACCGAATGGGGCATTCCCATTCACCGCGGGCTCGGCACTACCGGGGTCGTGGGCATCGTGAAGAACGGAACCAGCAGCCGCGCCGTCGGCCTGCGCGCGGACATGGATGCACTGCCGGTCACCGAGCTCAACACCTTCGAGCACGCGAGCAAGTACCACGGCAAGATGCACGCCTGCGGCCACGACGGCCATACGGCGATGCTGCTTGCGGCGGCGCAGCATCTGGCGAAGCACCGCAACTTCGACGGCACCGTGTACCTGATCTTCCAGCCGGCGGAAGAAGGCGGCGGCGGCGCGCGGGAAATGATCAAGGAAGGCCTGTTCGAGCAATTTCCGATGGAAGCCGTCTTCGGCATGCACAACTGGCCGGGCATGAAGGCCGGCCAGTTCGCGGTGAGCCCCGGGCCGGTGATGGCGTCGAGCAACCAGTTCCACATCGTCGTGCGCGGCAAGGGCGGCCATGCTGCACTGCCGCACACCAGCATCGACCCGGTGCCGATCGCCTGCGAAATGGTCCAGGCCTTCCAGACCATCCTGACGCGCAACATGAAGCCCGTCGATGCCGGCGTCATCTCGGTGACGATGTTCCACGCGGGCGAGGCCCCCACGGTGACCCCGAACGATGCCGAACTGCGCGGCACGGTGCGCACCTTCAGGCTGGAAGTGCTCGATTTGATCGAGTCGCGCATGAAGCAGATCGCCGAGAACATCTGCGCGGCGCACGGTGCAGGTTGCGATTTCGAGTTCATCCGCACCTATCCGCCGACGATCAACACGCCGGCCGAAGCCGACTTCGCGCGCCGCGTGATGGGCGGCATCGTCGGCGCGGACAACGTGCTCGTGCAGGAGCCCGCCATGACAGCCGAAGACTTCTCCTTCATGCTGCAGGCCAAGCCGGGCGCCTACGCCTTCATCGGCAATGGCGACGGGACGCACCGCGACATGCACCACGGCGCCGGTCCGTGCACGCTGCACAACGCGAGCTACGACTTCAACGACAACCTGATCCCCTTGGGCGCGACCTGCTGGGTGCAATTGGCGGAGCAGTTTCTCAGCACGCCAAAGGCCACGGCGGAGGCCGCCGCATGATCGCCGTTGGCGAAGCATTCGCGCCCCGCTATTTCCTGGCGCGGCAGAAGTTCCTTCAAGCTTGCGCGAGCGCGGGGCTGGCCGTGCGGTCGCATGTGCATCCCCTGAAGGGCCGCGACGGCGAAGAACTCGCGATGGACGTGGCCCTCGACGGCAATCCGGATGCCGAACGCATGTTGCTCGTGTCCAGTGCATGTCATGGCGTCGAAGGCCATTGCGGCGGCGGCGTGCAGGTCTTTGCGCTGTACGACGACGAGTGGCGCGAAAAAGCCCGCGCGCAGGGCGTGGCGGTGCTGTACGTCCATGCGCTCAACCCGCACGGCTTTTCGTACGGCCGGCGCGTGACGCAGGAGAACGTCGACCTCAATCGCAACTTCTTCGATTTCGAGCAACCGCTGCCGGTGAATGAGCCTTATGCGAGCCTGCACCCGCTGCTGCTGCCCGAGACGTGGCCGCCGACCGAAGAGGACAGCGCAGCGATCGCAGCCTGGATCGAGCAGAACGGCGCCAGCGCCTTTCAGGCCGCAGTGACCCGCGGTCAGTACCAGTTCGATGATGGCCTCTTCTTCGGCGGCAACGCACCGACCTGGAGCAACAAGACCTTCCGCGACGTGCTGCGCACGCACGGCCAGCGCGCGCGCCGCCTGGCGTGGATCGACCTGCACACGGGCCTCGGGCCCAACGGCATCGGAGAACGCATCTTTGCCTGCAGGGACGACAAGAAGGCCTATGACCGCGCCAACGCCTGGTGGGGCACGCCAGCGGCGCCGGTGACGTCGATCTATGACGGCTCGTCGGCGTCCGCTTTCCTGACCGGGCTCAACTGGAGCGCCATCTACGAGGAGTGCCCGAAGGCCGAATACACCGGCATGGCCCTCGAATACGGCACGCAGCCCCTGCTGGAGGTGATGGCCGCACTGCGCGGAGACCATTGGCTGCACAACCATCCGGAAGCGCCCGCCGAACTGGCGGACTCGATCCATTCGGCCATGCTCGACGCGTTCTACACGGACTCGGACGCCTGGCGCGGCCAGATCATCAGCCAGGCGCGACAAGCGATGTTCCAGGCCGTCGATGGATTGACCACAAACGCCTGAACATCCTGGGCTTCATCCATGGCCGCGCAGCCGGCCTGTTCGCAGGCACCCGCGGAACCGGCTTGGCCGGGCCGCAGGGGTGCGTCCCCTTGAGGGGGTGCTGAGCCACACGAAGTGGGCGATGCTGGGGGTGGGCTTGTTCATTCGGGAAGCATCCGTTCCTCGGCGATCACGAGCAGGCCGTCCATGATGAGGCTGTCGACGAGGTCGAAGTCGCCGTTCATGCTCGGCGCCATCTTCCATCCCGCGCCGCCGGTCATGTAGCAGGCCGGCTCCGCGCCGCAGTGCGCCCGCACATGCTGCACCATGCGCTCCACCGCACCGGCGATGGCATAGGTGCCGCCGCTGGTCAGCGCGTCGCTGGTGTTGGTCGGGAACTCCCGGACTTCGCCGGTCGGCACATGAAGGCCGGCCGTACCCGATTCGAGCGCTCGCAGCATGATCCCGTGCCCGGGAAGAATCAGGCCGCCGAGAAACCTGCCGTTCGTATCCACCGCCTCGACGGTGACGGCGGTGCCGATCATCACCACCACCATCGGACGCGCGGGGCCCTGCGTCAGCATACGGTGGCGCGCACCGATCATCGCGACCCAGCGGTCGGCACCCAGGCGCGTCGGATGGTCGTAGCCGTTCACGATGCCGGCCTCCGCCACGCTCGACACTACCCAACGCGGCGAGCAGTCGAAGCGCTCCACCAGTTGCTCCTCGGCACGTCGCCGGACTGCATCGCCCGCCACCACGCAACCGAGCATCGACGTCGGCGGTGCCAGGTCTGCCCATGGCCCTTCGGCGAGGCGCTCGATGTGGTCGAGGAATTCGGCACCGTGCGCGACCAGCGTGGCACCGGGCCGCGCGGCATCGTAGAGGGACCACTTGAGGCGGGTATTGCCAATGTCGATCGCGAGGAATGCCATGCGCGGCATTATTTACGACTTTGCGTTTACTGCCGCTTGCACATGGGGCGACGGACTACGCCGCACGGTCATCTTCCGCCCTTAAATTCCGCCTTTCCATCAACCAGGCGCAAGGAGAAAACCATGGGATTGCTCAGTTTCATCAAGGAAGCGGGAGAAAAGCTGTTCGGCGGGTCGACCGCGCAGGCTGCGGAACCTGACGCCGAAAAGGTGGCTGCCAACGCCATCAAGACGTACATCGAGACGCAGAACCTCGGGCTGACCGGGCTCGAGGTGACTTACGCCGCTGCGAGTGGGATCGTCACGCTCTCCGGCAATGCGCCGTCGCAGGAGGCCAGCGAAAAGGCGTCCCTGGCCGCCGGCAACGTGGCCAACGTGACGCAAGTCGACAACAACCTGGTGGCTCCGCCTGCCGATCCAGCGCAGTATCACGACGTGGTCCGTGGCGACACGCTCTCGGCGATCTCGAAGAAGTACTACGGCGACGCCAACAAGTACAACGCGATCTTCGAGGCCAACAAGCCGATGCTGAGTAGCCCGGACAAGATCTATCCCGGGCAGAAGCTGCGCATCCCGAAACTCTAGCTCGCCCCCAGCTTAGTTTTGTTTCCAGGGGAGGCCGCGGAGGCGCCAGCCGCCCTTGCGGCCGCGGTGGCCTTCTGCGTCGGCGTCGCCTTCGAAGCCCTCGAGGATGTTGTAGGCCTCGATGCCCAGTTCAGTGGCGCGCTTGGCGGCGGAGATGGAGCGCACGCCGCTGCGGCACAGCATCACTGCTTTCTTTCCCGGCGGTACGGCGGCGCGCAAGGCGTCGTCGTAGGCGTTGTTCATGGCCATGCCCGGCCACTGTTTCCAGGCGATGCCGATGGCGCCGGGCACATAGCCGACCCATTCGCGCTCGGCGTCGGTGCGCACATCGACGAGCACGGCCGAGCCGTCGGCCATCCATTGGGCGGCCTGTTCGGGGGTCACGTCGCCGGCATAGCCGGTGGCCGGCGAGACGCCAGAGCGCCCAGAGGGTACGGCGGCCGAGGTTGGCGAGTTCGATTCCGGCTTGGTCATTGCGTAGGTGTCCTTGAGTCAATGCGTCTTTCAGGACACACATTCTTCATCACTTCACAAAGCGCAGGCGCCGGCCGCGTTCAATCGAACGTTGCCAGCATTCTTATTAAAAAAACATCCATCGACCATCCATATGGATGGTGGTAGGATGGCAGAATGCAAAATCAACGCGTTCCCGCCGCCCCGCGCGCCAAAGTGCCGGACGCCGAGAAGATCACCATCAACCTCGGCTACGTCGACCTCGGACACATCGACCTGATGGTCGCGGAGGGCTTCTATTCGAACCGCACCGATTTCATCCGCACGGCGATCCGCAATCAGCTTTCGGCGCACGGCGATGCGCTCAAGCAGGTGGTCGCGCGCAAGATGCTGGTGCTCGGCCTGCAACAGTTCGGCGCCGCCGATCTGGAGGCCGTTCGCCGTGCCGGCGAAAAACTCGAGATCAGGGTGCTCGGGCTTGCGAGCATCTCGGCCGATGTGACCCCCGAACTCGCGCGGGAAACCATCGGATCGATCACCGTCCTCGGCGCCCTGCACGCGCCCCCGGCCGTCAAGGCCGCATTGGCCGACCGGCTTCGCTGAGGTGCTCCCATGAATCCACTTTTCCAACGGCTGATGAACCAGGCCACCCGTCTCACGCGCGGTGGCAATCTCCAGGAGGCGACGCGCGCCATCCAGCGCGCGCTGAGAGGCGCCCCTGCACCCGAGCCCGCCGGCATGCGCCCTGCGGAGGCGGAACCACCCTTCGTCGATGCCGCCAACGACGACAAGCTGATCATCGACGTCGAGGCGCGATTCGTCGAAGCGCCGCCCGTCGCTCGCGAGGCGCCACCCGAACCCGAAATCGCACCGGATCTTGACGAGGATCAATGGACCGACGGGCTGTTCGCCCACCAGCACCGCACCATCGCCTACAAGCTTTTCGTTCCCGCGAAAGGCGCCGGCACGGCGCGTCCGCTGGTGCTGATGCTGCACGGCTGCACCCAGCACCCGGAAGACTTCGCCGCCGGCACGCAGATGAATCGGCTGGCGCAGGAGCACGGCTTCCTGGTGCTTTATCCGGCGCAGACGCAGCACGCCAATTCGTCGAAATGCTGGAACTGGTTCAAGCCCCAGCACCAGCAGCGAGATCGCGGCGAACCTGCGCTTCTCGCGGCGCTCACGCGTTCCGTGATGTCGGAGCAAGCGGTCGATGCGGCGCGCGTCTATGTGGCGGGCCTGTCGGCGGGCGGCGCCATGGCCGACATCCTCGGGCGGACGCACCCCGATCTCTTCGCCGCGGTCGGCGTTCATTCGGGGATTCCCGCCGGAGCCGCCAACGACCTGATGTCCGCACTGGCCGTGATGCAGCGCGGTCACGCCGCCGTCGCGACCGGCCGGCCGGCAATGCCGACCATCGTCTTTCACGGCGACGCAGACGCCACGGTGAACGCCCGCAACGGAGAGCAGTTGGTCGCCGCGGCGCTCGCCGGACAGGGCGGCGCTGTGCCGCCCGCGCATGAATCGAGTGGCCAGGCGGCAAGCGGCCGCAGCTACACCCGCCGCATCTATGCGCAAGGCCGCGCGACTGTCGAACATTGGCTGCTGCACGGCGCCGGGCACGCCTGGGCTGGCGGTAGCCCTCTAGGTTCCTTCACCGACCCGACCGGCCCTGACGCGAGCGCCGAAATGCTGCGCTTCTTCCTCGCCCACCCCCAGTCAGGGACAGCGCAGTGAACGCAGCCTGAACGCTGCATTCACACCGCAAAGCCCCACGCCGACCAAGGCGTCGGGCTTACACCTGGTTTCCTCGAGCGCGAGATATTTGCCTTGAATTTCAATGCAGATGCCAGCGCCAAGCCCTCATCGTGCGTTGAATGGTCAGTGACAGAGGACCTTTCCATGAACCAACGCACCACCCCGCTTCCACGCCGCGCGACTGGCTGGCTGCTGGGACTCGCGCTGCTCCTGACAAGCGTGCTTGCGGCAGCGCAGCAAGACCCGCCGGCCCGCGTAGGCCGTCTCAACTTCCAGCAAGGCACGGTGAGCTTCTCGCCTGCCGGGGAAGACAACTGGTACCAGGCGGTACCCAATCGCCCGCTCACCACGGGCGACCGCCTGTGGGCCGACCGCAGTGCGCGCGCGGAGGTCTACGTGGGGTCGACCGCCGTCCGGCTCGACGAGCAGACCAGCCTCACGATGTCCGAGGTGGACGACAACACGGCCCGCATCACGGCCACGCAGGGGAGCCTCCAGGTTCGCGTGCGCGATGATCTCGCCGGCGGACGCTTCGAGGTCGACTCCGCGAACATGGCCATGGTCGTCGATACGCCGGGCGACTTCCGCATCAACGTCGACCCGGTCGCGGGCACGACACAGGTCTCCGTCGCGGCAGGCAACGTCACGCTCTTCGGCGAGAACGGCGAATCCACGCCGCTGGGCGCGCACCAGCAACTGACGGTCACCGGCCGGAATCTCGAAGTCGCGAACGGCATGCCGGTCCGCGCCGGCACCGACTTCGACCGCTGGGTGGCCGAGCGCGATCGCATCGACGATCAATCCGTCTCCGCACGCTATGTGTCCCGCGACACCGTCGGCTATCAGCAACTCGACGCCTATGGCGACTGGCAGAACGATCCAAACTACGGCGCCGTCTGGTATCCGCGCGATGTCGATACCGACTGGGCGCCTTATCAGAGCGGCCAATGGGTCAACGTTGCGCCCTGGGGATGGACCTGGATCGACGCTGCGCCCTGGGGTTTCGCGCCGACCCACTACGGCCGGTGGGCCCGAGTCGGTCCGCGCTGGTGCTGGGTTCCGGGACGGCCGCACGCACGGCCGGTGTATTCGCCCGCCCTCGTGGCCTTCGTGGGCGGAACGGCCGCCGGCGTCAATGCCAACCTCGCGCTGGGCGGTGGCCGCCACGGTGTGGGCTGGTTCCCCTTGGCGCCGGGTGAGGCCTGGCGCCCGGGCTACCGTGCCAGTCAGCGCTATGTCGACGAAGCCAATCGCGCCGCGTTCGACCGACGGGTCGCTGCGCGCAATGCCGAGTTCGCCAACCGGCTGATGCCGGGCGCGGTCACGGTCGTGCCGGCCGACAATTTCGGCCGTGGACCGATTGGGCGGCGAGACGTCGTGCGTGTGCCGACAGACCGCCTGGTGAGCGTTCCCGTCGGGATGGGCGCACCGATCCCGCTGCGCGGCGGTCCGTCGCCGGCGGTGTTCAGCCGCTCCGCCGCCCCGCCGCCCGGCGCGTTGCCGCCGCGGCAACAACAGCAGTTTCAGCAGGCGCTGCAGGTGCAACAGATGCAACGGCAGCAACAGGAAATGCAGCAACGCGCCGCCGGAAAAGCCGTGCAGGCTCAGCAGGCTCAGCAAGCGCAACAACTCCAGCAAGCCCAGCGACAGCAGCAAGAGGTGCAGCAACGCGCTGCCGCGCAGGCCGTGCAGGCTCAACAGGTGCAGCAACTCCAACAGGCCCAGCGACAGCAGCAGGAGGTTCAGCAACGCGCTGCCGCACAGGCCATGCAAGCTCAACAGGCGCAGCAACTCCAGCAAGCCCAGCGACAGCAGCAAGAGGTGCAACAGCGCGCCGCCGCCCAAGCCATGCAGGCTCAACAGGCCCAACAACTCCAGCAGGCCCAGCGGCAGCAGCAAGAGATTCAGCAGCGTGCTGCAGCACAGGCCATGCAAGCGCAACAGGCGCAGCAACTCCAGCAGATGCAGCGACAGCAAATGGAAGCCCAGCAGCGCGCAGCGCAGGCACAGGCGATGCAAATGCAGCAACAACAGGCCATGCGGGCCCAGCAGCAGCAAGCGCAGCAACTGCTTCACGCCCAGCAACAGCAGGCGGTGCGCCAGGCGCAGGAAGCGCGCCCGCGTAGTCCAGGCCGTCCGGATCAACCGCAGCAGGGCCTGGTCGACCGACCCTAGCCTAGCCGTCTGCGCAGAGCGGCATCTCCTAGCGCCGGCTACAGTCGGCGCCAAGGAGTTCCCATGCGCACATTCGACTTCGACCTCTTCGTGATCGGTGGCGGCAGCGGCGGCGTTCGCGCCGCCCGAATGGCGGCCCAGCGCGGGGCGCGTGTCGGCTTGGCCGAATGCGCCGAGCTCGGCGGCACCTGCGTCAATGTCGGCTGCATCCCCAAGAAGCTCTACAGCTACGCGGCCGGCTACGCAGAGGCTTTCGAGGAAGCGGCCGGCTTCGGCTGGCATGTCGGCGAGACGCGATTCGACTGGGCGCGCCTCAAGGCCAACCGGGCCCGCGAGATCACGCGACTCAACGGCGTCTACCGCAACCTGCTCGAAGGAGCGGGCGTCACGCTCGTCCAGGGTTGGGCGCAGTTCGTGGATGCGCACACCGTGCAGGTCGGCGACCGGCGGTTCACCGCCCAGCATGTGCTGGTCGCCACCGGCGGCATGCCCTTCGTGCCGGATGTGTCGGGCAAGGAACACGTCATCGTGTCCGACGCGATGTTCGATCTCGATCCCTTTCCCAAGCGACTTCTGGTTGTCGGCGGCGGCTACATCGCCTGCGAGTTCGCCTCGATCTTCAACGGCCTGGGTGCGAAGGTCACGCAGGTGCAGCGCAGTGCGCACCTGCTCAACGGCTTCGACGAGGACCTTCGCCAGTTCCTGACCAAGGAGATGATCCGCACGGGCATCGACATTCGCTTCAACAACGAAATCACCATGGTCACGCGCCTGGAGAGCGGCCTTTGCGCCTTGCTCACCCGCGGCCAGCGTGTGGAGGCGGACGCCATTCTTTTCGCCACCGGCCGGGTGCCCAATACGGAAGGCATGGATCTCGAAGCCGCGGGCGTGGCGCTCGACGAGCAAGGCGGCGTGATCGTCGACGCGCACTATCGCAGCTCGGTGCCTTCGATTTTCGCCGTCGGCGACGTGTCGACCCGCCAGCAGCTCACGCCCGTGGCGCTGGCCGAAGCGATGGTGGTGGTGGACACGCTCTTCGGCAAGGGCAAGCGCCAACTGGACTACGAATACACGCCGACCGCAGTGTTCACGCACCCGAACGTCGGCACCTGCGGTTACACCGAGGCCGAGGCGCGCATGAAGTTCGGCAAGGTCACAATCTTCTCCAGCGAGTTCCGCGCGCTGCGCCACACGCTCTCGGAGAGCAAGGAGCGCACCTTCATGAAGCTGGTCGTCGATCACGCAAGCGACAAGGTGGTCGGACTGCACATGGTCGGCCCCGATGCGGGTGAGATCGTGCAGGGCTTTGCGGTGGCGATGCGGGCCGGCGCGACGAAGGCGCTGTTCGACAGCACGATCGGCATCCACCCCACGGTGGCCGAAGAGTTCGTGACCATGCGCGAGCCCATGCCGTAGGCTTGGCTCGCCCCCAGGTTGGCTCACTTCGTGTAGCCGCCCACCCCCTGCCGGGGGCAACACCGGCGGCCCGGCGAAGCCGGTTCCGCGGTGTTTCGCGAAGGGGGCCGGGGTGCGGCGGTCGACTTGTTGGTGGGCCACAATGCTTCATGCCTTACATGCCTGCATTTGTTGCGCCCGCCCGGTTTACTGATCCTGATGTCGCCCTGGAGCAGGTTCGGCTCATTTACAACGGGGGGTTGCAGCACCTT
This sequence comes from Variovorax sp. 10L426, assembly GCF_056395305.1. Classification (NCBI taxonomy): domain Bacteria; kingdom Pseudomonadati; phylum Pseudomonadota; class Betaproteobacteria; order Burkholderiales; family Comamonadaceae; genus Variovorax; species Variovorax sp. 10L426. Next base: position 18,986 of record NZ_JBFTJF010000033.1, read on the forward strand.
CGCGACGCGATGCAGCGGTTTGTCGCGGGGGAAAGCCTGCCGGGGAGGGTTCGGGCCTGCTATCCGTTCGTGCGGGTTCACACGCACACGGTCTCGCGGCGCACGCCGGTTGCCAATGCGGGGTTGAGCTACGGGTTCGTGTCGGGGCCGGGACGCTATGAGACGACGCTGACGCGGCCGGATCTCTTTCTGCGCTATTACCGTGAACAGTTCAGGCTCCTGCTGGAGAACCATCAGGTCGAGCTCGAGATCGGGACCAGCACGCAGCCGATCCCCATCCATTTTTCGTTCGCGGAGAACGATCACATCGAAGGCACGATGAGCGCGGAGCGCCGTGCGCTGATGCGCGATGTCTTCGACCTGCCGGACCTGGGCGCGATGGATGACGGCATCGCGAACGGCACTTTCGAGGCCAAGCCGGGCGAGGCGCAGCCGCTGTCGCTCTTCACGGCGGCGCGGGTCGATTACTCGCTGCATCGGCTGCGGCACTACAGCGGCACGGCGCCGGAGTGGTTTCAGAACTTCGTCCTGTTCACGAACTACCAGTTCTACATCGACGAATTCGTACGGCTCGGCCACGAGGCAATGACCGATGAGAACAGCGAATACATCGCCTTCATCGAGCCGGGCAATGTCGTCACGCGCCGTCGCGGGCTGGCTGCCGGGTCGAGCGAGCTGTACGGCGAACTGCTCGACGGCACACAAGGTACGTCACCGCCGCGCCTGCCGCAGATGCCGGCTTACCACCTGGTGCGCGAGGACTGCACGGGCATCACCATGGTCAACATCGGCGTCGGTCCGGCCAACGCCAAGACCATCACCGACCATGTCGCGGTGCTGCGACCGCACGCCTGGGTGATGCTCGGCCACTGCGCCGGCCTGCGCCAGGGGCAGCAGCTCGGCGACTACGTGCTGGCGCATGCCTATGTGCGCGAGGATCATGTGCTCGACGAGGAGCTTCCGTTGTGGGTGCCGATCCCGGCGCTGTCGGAAATCCAGCTCGCGCTTGAAAAGGCCGTGGCGGAGGTCACCGGCACCCAGGGCACCGACCTCAAGAAGATCATGCGCACCGGCACCGTCGCCAGCACCGACAACCGCAACTGGGAGTTGCTGCCCGGCAACCAACCCCAGCGCCGCTTCAGCCAGAGTCGCGCCGTGGCGCTCGACATGGAAAGCGCAACCATCGCCGCCAACGGCTTCCGCTTCCGCGTGCCCTACGGCACCCTGCTCTGCGTGAGCGACAAGCCGCTGCATGGCGAGATCAAGCTGCCGGGCATGGCCAACCAGTTCTACCGCGAGCGCGTGGAACAGCACCTGCGCATCGGGATGGCGGCGATCGACATCCTGCGCCAGGAAGGGTCGAGCCGACTGCACAGCCGCAAGCTGCGCAGCTTTGCGGAAGTCGCGTTTCAGTAAGCGGCGGAGACCTCGGCCGCTTCGCCAAACAAGGCGGGCGCTTCCCGACGTGCGCGCGGCGTGACCGCCAGTGCGCGGCTGTCGAGGTCCTGGCGCACCCAGCCGCGCTGCAATGAGAGCTGAAGCAAGGAGGCGCCCAATGCGCCGCCGAGATGCGGCCGGCGCTCGCTCCAATCCAGGCAGGCGCAGGCAAAGCGTCGGCGCTTGGCGCGCGCCGCACCGACATCCACGCCGAGGGATTCGAGCGCCGCGATGCCCTTCTGCGTCAGGTCGTACGACCGGCCGGCGCTGTCGGAAGAAACCTTGAGCCAGCCTTGGCCATGCAAATGGTCGTGCAGCGCCACCCCGACGGCTCCGGCCATGTGGTCGTAGCAGGTGCGCGCCGAGCGCAGCGGACTGGGCGTCGTCGGCGTGAAGGAACTGCGCGTGACGCCCGCCACGACGAGCAGGCTTTCGAGCGCCGCGGCGACCTCGCTGCCCGCAAGCCGGAAATACCGGTGCTTGCCCTGCGCGACCGATTCGACGAGCCTCTGTTCCTTCAGGCGCGCCAGGTGCGCGCTGGCGGTCGATGCCGCAACCTCGGCCACGGCGGCCAGTTCGGTCGCGGTGCGCGCGTGGCCGTCCATCAGGCAGCACAGCATGCGGGAACGAGCCGGCTCGGCGATGGCGCCTGCGAGCCGGGCCAGATGGGAGTCGGCGGTTGCATCCATATTTCGATGGTAAGCGAAGTGTGATCGATTGAAAAGCATCAGACTCGCCGCATGACACATCTCGCTCCGCCCACCGACGCCATCGCCGCCGTCACGCATGCCAACCCCTATCCCTGGTACGCCGCGCTGCGCAGCGGGCCCGCACTGGTCCGCGACGAGCGTCTGCGACTGTGGATCGCCAGCCGCGCCGACGTCGTCCGCGAATTGTTGGCGAACGATGCCATGCGCGTGCGCCCACTCGCCCAGCCCGTGCCGAATGCCATCGCCGGCACGCCTGCGGGCGAAGTGTTCGGCCAGCTCGTTCGCATGAACGACGGTGAACGACACATGGCCCACAAGCCGGTGCTCCAGCGCGCGCTGGCGGGGCTCGATCTCGCGGCCGCGCATGCCGATGCCTTGCGGCTCGCCGAAAGGATGGCGGATGAACCGCTGCGCGACTTCTGTTTCGCATTTCCTGTCAGCTCCGTTGCGCATCTCCTGGGATTCGCGGACGAGGCGCTGCCGCAGTTGTCGCGGTGGATGCGCGATTTCGTCGCCTGCCTTTCGCCGCTGTCGACGCAGGCTCAGCTCGACGCCGCCAGCGGGGCGGCCGCTGCGCTGATGGCGCGATTCGAACAGCACGTCGCCACCCGTCCGGCTCGCAACGGAAGCCTGCTCGCGGCTGTGCAAGCCGAGGCGCAGGACCGATGCGCGAAGGCGCTCCGCGCCAATCTCGTCGGCCTGCTGTCGCAAACCTGCGAGGCCACGGCGGGCTTGCTGGGCAACAGCCTCGCGGCGCTGGCACGCGAGCCGGACCTGCGCCGCAAACTGGCCTCGCACTGGACATTGCTTCCAGCGCTGGTGGAAGAAGTCGCGCGCCATGATCCTTCGGTCCAGAACACGCGCCGCTTCGTCGCGCAACGCACCGTCGTCGCGGGCTGCGAACTCGCACCCGGCGATGCGGTGCTGCTGGTGCTCGGCGCGGCGAATCGGGACCCTGCCCTCAATCCCGCGCCGGCGACTTTCGAATTGATGCGAGCCAGCCGGCAAACGCTGGGGTTCGGACATGGCGCGCATGCCTGCCCTGGCCAGTCCCTGGCCTGCACGGTGGCTGCGGCGGGCCTGCAAGCCTTGCTGGCAAGTGGCCTCGCCACCGATGCGCTGCAGGAGCGCGGCTGGGACTACCACCCATCCGTCAACGCGCGCATTCCACGCTTTCACTGAATGCGCCGCGAATCACGCGGCCCGCGGCCACGTTCCCGTCGCTTCCAGAAATGGCGACTGTTCCGCCGGCCCCCAGCGCAGCGGCAATACGGCCGGCCGATGGATTGCGGCGACGACCCGCATGCGAAGAAGCCGTTCCGCACCTTCGAAGGCAGCAAGCTCGGAGCCATCCCAGACGACCTCGGCGGTCACCGCAAGCTGCAGCAGATCGCCGGTTTCGAAATCGATGAACAACAGGCCCGCACGCGGATTCACTGCGATGTTGCCCAGCGTGTTGTAGAACGAGTTGCCGACAAAATCTGGCGCCGTCAACGTCCCGTCGTCCGACACCCGCACGAAGCCCGGACGGCCGCCGCGATGCGACACATCGACACCATGCGACGCAGCCTCATCGCCCGCTGCCGGATGCGCGGTCGCGATGAAGAAAGTGTCTGCCGTCTCGATCATGCGGCGCGCTGCGGCATCCAGGACATCGGTGCGGTGCGGGAGCGGCGACGCGCGTGCATAGCGCACAAACACCGGCTCGCGCGCCTGGATGTACTTCGGGCAATTGCCGAAGCTCTGCCGCACAGCCACGGAGAAGCCTCGCGCATCGACCTGTTCGACCACGCCGTTCATGCGATTGCGCCGCCGCGTGTGTGGCTCGATACCCAGCAGGGCGACCGGGGTGCCCGTCACCAGCGCATCGGCGAGCGGGTCGCCCACTTCGGCGCGGGCGTCGACACGCAAGTGATGCTCGTCGGGCGAATGCGCGAAACCAGGTGGCGCCGCCAGCACGCTTGCCCACGGCTGCTTCTCGCCGTCGAGGCCGCCCGTGATCAGGAATGGCAACTGCGCAAAGAATGTCCGATGCTGATCGGGCATGTAGTCGCGAACAACACGCGACCCGAACATCGCCATGCGCTCCAGCACGCCGGCGCGCGCCTGCATCGCCCGCTCGCCTTCGTGCCAAGGCGACGCATTCGCCGCGACACCGGTGTTCATGTCGCAAGCCCTGCGCGAGAGGCCGCCATCGGCACGAAGCCCGGCAGCGCCTCGACGCGCGCCAGCCATTCGCGCACATGCGGATAGTCCGCGAGCGACACGTTGCCTTCGGGCGCATGCGCCACGTAGGTGTGGTTGGCAATATCCGCCAGCGTCGGGGACGAGCCCGCCAGGAAAGGCCGCTGCGAGAGTTCGCCTTCCATCGCGCGAAGGAGTTCGTGGGATCGGGCGATCACCTCGGCCGCGTCCTTTTGCAACCCGAGCAGCACGATCACCCGCGCCACCGCAGGTCCGCCTGCCAGCTGACCCGCCGAGACGGACAGCCACCGCTGCACCTGGGCCGCACCAAGGGGATCGCGAGGCAGCCAGCGCGCCGGATCAGGTGCATAGCGTTCGTTCAGGTAGACCAGGATCGCGTTCGAGTCGGCCAAGGTCACATCGCCGTCCTCGATGACCGGCACCTGCCCGAAGGCATTGCGGCGAAGGAATTCGGGGCTGCGCTGTGCGCGCGCGCGAAGGTCGACCTCGATCGTCTCGAACGGCAGGCCGAGGATCGACAGAAACAGCCGCACACGATGCGAGTGCCCGGAGACGGCCGAGCTGTAGAGCTTGATGGGCTGGGCGGGGCGGGCGGAAGTCATGCGGGTTCTCCTGGCGGTGCGTTGGAATGCCTCCATTCTGGTTTGCTCCTCTTTGGGGAGTAATGGCGCCCAATGCAGTTGACTGCTCCGGATTCCGGTCTAATCGCCGAATGGACCGCCTCAAAGCCATGCAGACCTTCGTGCAGATCGCCGAGCAGGGCAGCCTCACCAAGGCTGCCGACACGCTGGACACATCGCTCCCGGCCGTCGTGCGCTCGCTTGCGGCACTCGAAGCCCACCTCGGCGTGCGGCTCTTCCACCGCACGACGCGGCGCATCTCCCTGACCGAAGAAGGCCGCAGCTACCTGCAAAGCGCGCGGGAAGTCCTGGCGGCAGCCGATGCCGCCGACCGCGCCCTCACGCTGGATGCGACCGAACCCGCGGGCCTGCTCACGGTCACCGCCCCGGTACTGTTCGGCCACATGTACGTTTCGCCGGCGATCGTTCGTTTTCTCCAGCGCCACGACAAGATGCGCTGCAGCGTGCTGCTGCACGACCGCCCCGTGAACCTGCTCGAAGAAGGTGTCGACGTCGGCATACGTATCAGCGCGTTGGAGGATTCGTCGCTGGTGGCGCAACAGCTCGGCAGCATCCGCCGCGTGGTGGTCGCGAGCCCGGACTTCCTGCGGCGGCACGGCACGCCGGCGCATCCGCGCGACTTGCAGCGGGCCAACTGCGTGCGCATTCATCCCACGACCATCGGCCCATGGATGTTTCGCGAGAACGGGCGCGCCCTGCCGATCCCGACCCACGGCAATCTGGAGTTCAACCACATCGCGCCGGCCGTCGAGGCCTGCGCGGCGGGCATGGGCTTCGGTAACTTCTTCTCCTACCAGGTGCTGCCGATGGTGGCGCAGGGCCGGCTCCAGATCGTGCTGGCAGAGTTCGAACCGCCGCCGCGTCCGGTGAGTGTGATCTATCCGCATGCACGGCTGCTGCCGGCCCGAACGCGTGCCTTCATCGACTGGATGAAGACGGAATTCGCAGGCATAAGGCTGTAGATCCAGCCAGTGGCCACCCCATCAAAACCGCCCCAGGCCCCGTCCAGGAACCCCGCGGAACCGGCTCCGCCGGGCCGCCGGGGTTGCCCCCGGAAGGGGGTGGGCGGCTACACGAAGTGAGCCAACCTGGGGGAGATCTCTATGATTCAGCGGTGCCGACCCCCCTCTTCCAAGCCAGCAACCTCCACAAGCGCTATGGCACCACGACCGTGGTGGACGATCTTTCCTTCGAGATCGCGCCCGGCGAGTGCCTTGGCGTGATCGGCCCCAACGGCGCAGGCAAGACGACGACCATTCGCATGTGCCTCGGGCTGACCGTCCCCGACCACGGCACCATCGAAGGGCTCGGCGGCCTGGTCATGCCGCGCGATGCGCGCGCCATCAAGGCGCTGCTCGGCGTGGTGAGCCAGTTCGACTCGCTCGACCCCGACTTCAGCTGTGCGGAAAACCTCATGGTCTATGCACGCTACTTCGGCATGCGGCGCGCAGAGATCACGCCGCGCATTCCGAAGCTGCTGGAGTTCGCGGCGCTCTCGCACAAGGCCGACGCGAAGCCCGGCGAGCTCTCCGGCGGGATGCGGCGGCGCCTCTCGCTGGCGCGCGCGCTGGTCAACGACCCGAAGCTGCTGATGCTCGACGAGCCCACCACCGGGCTCGACCCGCAGGCGCGGCACCTGATGTGGGAACGGCTCCAGGTGCTGCTGCAGCAGGGCAAGTCGATCCTGCTGACCACGCACTTCATGGACGAGGCCGAGCGGCTGTGCTCGCGGCTGCTCGTGCTCGACCACGGCCGCAAGATCGCGGAGGGCCGTCCGCGCGACCTGATCGCCCAGTATCTCGAACCCGACGTGGTCGAGCTGTACGGCGACGGGGCGCTCGAACTGGCGCAATCGCCGCTCAAGGACTACGCTGCGCGGGTCGAGGTCAGCGGCGAGACGGTGTTCTTCTACACACAGGACGCGCGCGGCCTGATGGCAGCGCTCGGCGACCGCAGCGGCTTGCGCACCTTCCATCGGCCTGCCAATCTGGAGGACCTGTTCCTCAAGCTGACCGGCCGGCAGATTCGCGAAGACGGCTGATCAAGAAGGGGCAGCGATGAGCATGCAGATCGATACGACATCGCCAATCGCCGAGGCACTGGCCGCGCCTTCGGTATGGCGCCCGCCCGAACTCTCGATGCGCTGGTGGCCGGTGTTCCTGCGCAACCTGCTGGTGTGGCGCAAGCTCGCGATCCCGAGCCTGATCGGCAACATCGCGGAGCCGCTGATCTGGCTGGTGGCCTTCGGCTACGGCATGGGCGCGCTGGTCGGCAAGATCGAAGTCGACGGCACCCGCATCCCCTACATCCTGTTTCTGGCCAGCGGCTCGGTCTGCATGAGCGCGATGAACGCCGCCTCGTTCGAGGCGCTCTACTCGGCCTTCTCGCGCATGCACGTCCAGAAGACCTGGGACGGCATCATGAACGCGCCGGTGGGGCTCGACGACGTGGTGCTGGCCGAAATGTTGTGGGCCGGCTTCAAGGCGATCTTCACGACCACCGCGATCATGTTCGTGATGCTCGCGCTGGGCATCAGCCACAGCCCGAAGCTGATCATTGCGTGGTTCGTGCTGGTGGGTGTCGGCATCACCTTTTCGTGCATCGCGCTGATCTTCAACGCGCTGGCGAAGGGCTACGACTTCTTCACCTACTACTTCACGCTCTTCATGACGCCGATGATGTTCCTCTCGGGCGTGTTCTTTCCCCTGGACCAACTGCCCGGCGCCGTGCGCGCTGTCGCCGCGTGGCTGCCGCTGACCAATGCGGTCATGCTGGTGCGGCCACTCTTCATGGATCAGTGGCCGGCGGACTGGTGGCGGCACGCGGTAGTGCTGGTGGTCTACACGGTGGCGGCGTACTGGATAGCGCTCGGACTGACACGCAAACGCTTCAGATCCTGAAAAAAGATCACCCCCAGCCTCGCCCGCTTCGTGTGGCTCGGGTACCCCCCCTGCGGGGGCAACCCCGGCGGCCCGGCGAAGCCGGTTCCGCGGGGTTCCTGGCTCAGGCCGTGTTGATTTATCCGCATCGGGCGTAGCATGTCCCGCGAGGACTACAAAGCGAGGAGACAACATGAAGCGGATCATCGGCGGCGCTCTTCTGGCGTCGGCATTCCTTCTCGGGGCCTGCACCACGACACCGTCGACGACACCGCCACCCACGAGGCCGAACGCCTGGGCCGCGCCGGAGGCGATCGTGGCGCCCTCGGCCTTCTCCGGCGTGCACGGCCTGGCCATCGACAAGCAAGGCCGGCTGCTCGCCGGGTCGGTGGTCGGCAACTCGTTGTGGGAGGTCGACCGGAAGACCGGCACCGCACGCGTTCTCATCAAGAGCCCCGAGGGGCAAGCCGACGACATCGCTGTCGGCCCCAAGGGCGAACTCGCCTGGACCAACTACCTGATGGGCATGCTGCGCATGCGCGACAACGACAACGCGCCGATGCGCGTGGTCGCCAAGGACCTGCCCGGACTCAACTCGCTCGATTTCGATCGCCGCAACGGCAAGCTCTACGCCTCGCAGGTGTTCCTCGGCGACGCGCTGTGGGAGATCGACCTCGCCGGCCAGAAGCCGCCACGCCTCATCAAGAAGGACATGGGCGGCTTCAATGGTTTCGAGGTCGGTCCCGACGGCATGCTCTACGGCCCGCTGTGGTTCAAGGGCCAGGTTGTGAAGATCGATCCGGCCAATGGCGCAATGACGGTGATCGCCGACGGCTTCAAGATTCCCGCCGCGGCCAATCTCGACGGCAAGGGCAACCTGTGGGTGGTCGACGCGCGCAGCGGGGAACTGGTGCGGGTCGATCTGGCCACCGGACGCAAGACCGTCGCCAAGCAGCTCAAGCCCTCGCTCGACAACCTCGCCATCGCGCCTGAAGGGACCATCTATGTCTCGAACATGGCCGACAACTCGGTCGAGGCCTTCAATCCCGACACGGGCGAGTTGCGCTTCCTGACCGGCGGCAGGCTCGCGGTGCCGGCCGGCCTCAAGATCGACGGCAACAACCTCTGGGTGGCCGACATCTTCGGCTTCCGCCAGGTCGACGCCACGAGCGGGGCGGTGCGCGACATCTTCCGCATGCAACGCGATCCGGATCTCGAGTATCCGTTTTCGGTCGGCCTGTCGCCCACGCACTTCGCGCTGTCGTCGTGGTTCTCGGGCACGGTGCAGCTGGTCGATCGCAAGACGCTCAAGACCACGGGCATGCTGCACGGCCTGAAGGCGCCCTACGATGCGATCCCGATGCCTGACGGCAGCGTGATCTACGCGGAGATCGCCACCGGCAGCGTGACGCGCGCGAGCGGCCCGAAGTTCGAGACCAAGGAAGTCATCGCCAGCGGTCTCGACGGACCAGTCCAGATGATCATCGGCAAGGACGGCGCGCTCTATGTCACCGAGGCCGGAGGCAAGCTGACGCGCATCCCGCTCGATGCCAGCGCGCCGCTGCGGGTCATCGCCGAGGGGCTCGCGATGCCCGAAGGCCTGGCGCAGACGCCGTGGGGCAGCTTCATCGTGGCGGAAACCGCCGCGCGACGGCTGGTGGAGATCGATCCGGCGAGCGGCACACGCCGCACCGTGGCCGAAGGGTTGCCGATCGGCCTGGAAGGCGGTCCGGGCATGCCACGGCCCTACGTGCCGACCGGGGTCGCCGTCGGCAGCGACGGCACCATCTACATGACGGCCGATCGCAACAACGCGCTCTACCGGATCCGGCCGCAGCGCTGACGCTCCCGTAGCCACTTCCCGCAAGCGGGCATGCCGGCCGCCGCCTAAAGTCGGCGAAGCCGACACAAGTACCGACCGGAGACAGGCATGCAATACACCCACGAGCATCTCGAAATCCAGAAGACGATGCGCCGTTTCATCGACGAGCACATCAATCCGCACGTGGACGAATGGGAGGAGGCCGAGAGCTTTCCGGCGCACGATATCTTCAGGAAGCTCGCCGCGCTCGGGTTGCTCGGGCTCAACAAGCCGGAGCTCTACGGCGGTTCGGGCCTCGACTATTCCTACGCCATGGCGATGGCCGAGGCGCTGGGCCACGTGAGCTGCGGCGGCGTGCCGATGGCCATCGGCGTGCAGACCGACATGTGCACGCCCGCCCTCGCCCGCTTCGGCAGCGACGCGCTGCGCCGCGAGTTCCTGGCGCCGGCCATCGCGGGCGAGACGGTGGGTTGCATCGGCGTGAGCGAGCCCGGCGCCGGCAGCGACGTCGCCGGGCTGAAGACCTACGCACGCAAGGACGGCGACGACTACCTGATCACCGGCCAGAAGATGTGGATCACCAACAGCCTGCAGGCCGACTGGATGTGCATGCTGGTCAACACCGGCGACGGGCCAGTGCACCGCAACAAATCGCTCGTCATGGTTCCGATGGACAGCCCCGGCATCGAGAAGGCGAAGAAGATCCGCAAGATCGGCATGCATTCGAGCGACACCGGGCTGATCTATTTCGACAATGTGCGCGTGCCCCAGCGCAACCGCATCGGCGAGGAGGGCCAGGGCTTCGTCTACCAGATGCAGCAGTTCCAGGAAGAGCGCCTGTGGTGCGCCGCCAGCTCGCTGGTGCCGCTGGACGATTGCATTGCCGAAACCATCGAGTGGGCCCAGCAGCGCAAGCTGTTCGGCGGCACGCTGGCCGACCAGCAGTGGGTGCAGTTCAAGCTCGCCGAACTCAAGACCGAGGTCGAGGCGCTGCGGGCGCTCACCTACCGCGCCTGCGACCTGCATGTGCAGGGGCAGGACGTGACCGAACTCGCCTCCATGGCCAAGCTCAAGTGCGGCCGGCTCACGCGCGAGGTGGCGGACACCTGCCTGCAGTTCTGGGGCGGCATGGGCTTCACCTGGGAAAACCGCGTCTCGCGCCTGTACCGCGACGGCCGGCTGGCATCGATCGGCGGCGGCGCGGACGAGGTGATGCTCGGCATCCTCGCCAAGACGATGGGCATCGCGAAGAAGCCGCCGCGGGAATGACCGAAACGGGCCATGGCCCGGAGAGAATCCGCCCATGCCCGAGAACCACGCCTCGAACTCGCATCCGGCGCTGCGCCGTCGCGACGGCGCCGAAGCCAAGGTCACCTACGAAGAGCTCTTCTTCGACCTGGTGTACGTCTTCGCGGTCACGCAGCTGTCGCACTATCTGCTCGGCCACCTCACACCGCTCGGCGCGCTCGAAACGCTGCTGCTGTGGTTCGCCGTGTGGCTGGGGTGGCAATACACCTGCTGGGTGACCAACTGGTTCGACCCGCGGACAGCGCCGATCCGGCTGCTGCTCTTCGGCGTGATGCTGGCAGGGCTGGTGATGTCGGCGGCGATCCCCGGCGCCTTTGCCGAACGCGGGGCGGTGTTCGCAGCGGCCTTCATCGCGATCCAGGTGGGGCGCTCGCTCTTCGTGGTCATGCTGCTGCGCGGCCGCCATGTGCTGGCCCCGAACTTCCAGCGGATCCTGGGCTGGAGCTGCATCGCTGCCGTCTTCTGGATCGCCGGCGCCATCGCGGCCGGACCGGTGCGCATGGGCTTCTGGGCCGTGGCCGTCGCCTGCGAATACATCTCGCCGATGTTCGGCTTCCCGCTGCTCGGCTTGGGGCGCTCGCACACTTCCGACTGGACCATCGAAGGCGGCCACCTCGCCGAGCGCTGCCAGCTCTTCGTGATCATGGCGCTGGGCGAATCGATCCTGCTCATCGGCGACACCTTCGCGAAGACCCAGACCCTCGGCACTCTTTCGACGGTGGCTTTCCTGAGTGCCTTCGCGGGCAGCCTCGCGATGTGGTGGCTCTACTTCGACACCAGCAGTGCCGACGGCAGCCACGTGATCGAACACTCCGACGATCCGGGCCGCATCGGCGCCTACTTCCACTACGTGCACGTGCTGATCGTCGGCGGGATCATCGTGACGGCCGTGGGCAACGAACTCGTCATTGCGCATCCGCGTGGCCACATGGACCTGCCGGCGCTGATCGTGATGGCCGGCGCGCCGGTCGCCTATCTGGCGGGCAACGGGCTCTACAAGCGCATCGTCTACGGGTCCTTCCCGGTCTCGCACGTCGTCGGCGTGATCGCGGTGGCTGCGCTGCTGCCTGCCGCCGCGATGCTCGACCTGCTGACGATGAACATGCTGACGACGCTCGTGATCCTGGCTGTCGCTGCCTGGGACACCTACCGGACGCGCGCAGCCGTTCCGGTGCGCTGAAAGGCCGGCCGCTCAGCGCGCCGCGGCTGCGCGCAGCTTGTCTTTCTTGCTCGGCCGCTTTCCCTTGATGCCGCCGGTACCGTCGGCCGCGACCGATGCCGGTGCCTCGGTCTCCACCGGCTCGAATCCCGCGACACGCTCGCGCGGCACGTTCAGGCCCTGGCGCTTTTCGATGAGTCGGAAATGCGCCTCGGTTGCCGCGCTGACGAAGGTCACCGCCAGGCCGCTGGCCCCCGCCCTGCCCGTGCGGCCAATGCGGTGCACGTAATCGACGGCCGAGCGCGGCAAGTCGTAGTTCACGACGACCGGCAGATGAACCACATCGATGCCGCGCGCCGCAAGGTCGGTGGCAATGACCACCTTCACTCGGGAAGCCTTGAAGTCGGTGAGCACCTGTGTGCGCTTGCCCTGGCTCAGCAGGCCGTGAAAAGGTTCGGCGTCGATGCCGGCCTTGCGGAGCTTGTCGGCCACGATCTCCGACGCGTGCTTGGTGGCAACAAAGACCAGCACGCGGGACCATCCGCTCTTTTCGATCAGCTGGCGCAGCAGCTGCGTGCGCCGGCTCGCGTCGACCTCGATGGCTCGCTGCAGGATCGCGGGCTCATCCACCGCTTCGGAAGCAACCTCCACCCGGACCGGATCGCGCAGCAGCGCCTCGGCCAGCGACTGGATCGCCTGCGGAAAGGTGGCCGAGAACAGCAGGTTCTGGCGCCGCTCCGGCAACAGCGAGAGGATGCGATTCAGCTCTTCCGCGAAGCCGAGGTCGAACAGGCGATCGGCCTCGTCGAGCACCAGCATCGACACCGACGACAGCCGGAGAGCGCGATGGTCGATGAGATCCAGCAAACGGCCGGGCGTGGCGATCATGACGTCGGCGCCGCCTCGCAAGGCCATCATCTGCGGATTGATCGACACGCCACCGAAGGCGACGGCAATCTTGAGCGACACGGGCAGGTGCTGCGCCAGGCCGCGCATGGATTCGCCCACCTGCGCCGCCAGCTCGCGCGTGGGCACGAGAATCAGCGCGCGCAACGGCCTCGGCGTCCGGCGTGGCTCGTCGGCCAGCCGATGGAGAAGGGGCAGCGAGAATGCCGCCGTCTTGCCGGAACCCGTGCGGGCCGCGCCCAGCAGGTCGCGACCTTGCAGGATCGGCGGGATGGCTTCGAGCTGAATGGCCGTGGGCGCCGCATAGCCCTTGTCGGCGGCGGCGCGCACCAGGGCGGGATCGAGTCCCAGGGAATTGAATGACATGGTGGATTGGAACAGCAACAGCACAGGGCGCAAAGATGAAGCAGCATAGCCAGCAGGAACCTTGTTGATGAGCGCCGCCCGGCCGCCCGAAGGCGCTCGCACCGCAGCGCGAAGCGCGGAGGTTGGCTTATGACCCCCCAAGACCTCGAACGCCTCGTCACCCTCGAAATGCCCTTCGGCAAGTACAAGGGCCGCGTGATCGCCGACCTGCCCGGCAACTACCTGACCTGGTTCGCCCGCGAAGGCTTCCCCAAGGGGGAGATCGGCAGGCTCCTGGCACTCATGCACGAGATCGATCACAACGGCCTCAAGGCGCTGCTGAACCCGCTTCGCCGCAAATCTTGAGCCTGACGGGCCACTGACGGTACGTGGAAGTCCGTACAGTACTGGTCAGCCAATGGTCAGCTTCAGGCGACGACCCTCACTCCTACTACAACGAGGAGCGAGACATGCGCATCAAGAGTCAGGCTGACTTCTTTTCAGGAGTCATGTTCACAGCCATAGGAGGGGCCTTCGCCATTGGCGCGACCTCCTACAGCATCGGCGACGGAGCCCGCATGGGCCCCGGCTACTTCCCGCTCATGCTGGGGATCCTGCTCGCGATCCTCGGCGCGGCGGTGATGTTCCAGTCGCTGGTGGTCGAGACGGCCGACGGCGACCCCATCGGCAAGTGGGCATGGAAGCCGCTCTTCTTCGTGCTCGCCGCCAACCTCGCGTTCGGCGTGCTGCTCGGCGGACTGCCGAGCATCGGCCTGCCGGCCATGGGAATGATCCTCGCGATCTACGCCCTGACCATCATCTCCAGCCTCGCGGGCGAGCACTTCAAGCTGCGCGACGTGCTGGTTCTCTCGACCATCCTGGCGGCAGGCAGCTACGTGGCCTTCATCTGGGCGCTCAAGTTGCAGATCCAGGTCTGGCCCACCTTCATTTCGGGCTGAGGAGACCTTCATGGATCTGGTTCACAACCTCGCGACCGGTTTCGGCGTCGCCTTCACGCTCACCAACCTGCTGTATTGCCTGGTCGGCTGCATCCTGGGCACGCTGATCGGCGTGCTCCCGGGCATCGGCCCGGTGGCGACCATCGCGATGCTGCTGCCCGCCACCTACGCGCTGCCGCCCGTGTCGGCGCTGATCATGCTGGCCGGCATCTACTACGGC
>NZ_JBFTJF010000034.1:0-30438 GCF_056395305.1 Variovorax sp. 10L426
TGACCCGGGCAGTCCACGTGCGCATAGTGACGGTTGGCCGTCTCGTACTCGACGTGCGCGGTGTTGATCGTGATGCCGCGCGCCTTTTCTTCCGGCGCCGCGTCGATCTGGTCGTAGGCCTTCGCTTCGCCGCCGAACTTCGCCGACAGTACCGTCGCAATCGCCGCCGTCAGAGTCGTCTTGCCATGGTCAACGTGACCAATCGTGCCCACGTTCACGTGCGGCTTCGTGCGGGTGAATTTTCCTTTTGCCATTTTCTCGACTCCGAAAAATAACTAGATCAACACACTGACATGGGGTTGCAGCCATCAGACTGCAACCCCAAGACTGGTGCCCATTGCGGGAATCGGACCCGCGACCTCTCCCTTACCAAGGGAGTGCTCTACCACTGAGCCAAATGGGCGATATCTAAAACCAACCACACACAGCGCCGACGTGAACTCCTGGAGCGGGAGACGGGAATCGAACCCGCGTCATTAGCTTGGAAGGCTAGGGTTCTACCATTGAACTACTCCCGCATCACGACACAGCCCTCAGACCGGACTGAGCCGCAGCACAGACAGAGCCTTCGCCTTCGCTTCAGCTCCGCACATCACATTCAAGCGCTCTGCAAAATCCATTTTCGCTGGTGGAGAGGGCTGGATTCGAACCAGCGTACTCGTAAGAGGGCAGATTTACAGTCTGCTGCCATTAACCACTCGGCCACCTCTCCGGCGAACCTCGGAATATAGCACGGTTGCATGGACACGTCGATGACAGACCGGCAATTCGTGCCGTCGCGTCGCGCCGTCACAACCCACCGGAACAGCGGGTCGATCGGGACTGGTGCTTCGCGCCGAGCCGACGATTCTCGCATGAAATCAAGCACTTACCGCCCAACTTAGGTTCGCCCCTCGTCACGCCAGGCCCGCGCTTGTCCGAAATGACCGCAGCCGATGAAAGGCACAGGCGGGCGCAGCGCCGACAGGGGGGACGGATGGTTCGCAGTCAAAACCCTGTGACGCTTTGTATCAATCAGCGCCCGCTTGCTCTGCGCATGCGATCCCCAGAGCATGAAGACGACCGGCCGCTCACTTAGCGCCACATGTCGGATCACTGCATCCGTCAAAACCTCCCAGCCGCGACCGGAATGGCTAGCCGGCTTGCCCTCTTCGACCGTCAGGCAGGTGTTGAGCAGAAGGACTCCATGCGTCGCCCATTTCACGAGGCTGCCGCCGGGATTCGGGAACTTGGGCGGCGGCGTCCCCAGATCCCGCTCGAGTTCCTTGAAGATGTTGCGCAGCGAGGGCGGCAATGCCACGCCGGGAGCTACCGAAAAGGCAAGACCCTCGGCTTGGCCACGTCCGTGATACGGGTCCTGGCCCAGGATCACGACGCGGATGTCTTCGGGCGGCGTCAACTCCAGCGCGCGCAACGGCCGAGGAGGAAAGATCACTGCGCCGGCCACCAGTCGTTCACCCAGGAAGTCAAGCAGCTTTTGCCCCACCGCTCCGTCGAAGAACTCGCCCACCAGCGACTGCCATCCCGGCGCGACCGGCCAGTCTGCCGGGTTGCAGGTCGCGAGCTGATCCGCGCTCATCGGAACAATTCGGCGAGCGCCTCGCCAGGTTCATCGCCACGCATGAACGCCTCGCCGACCAGGAACGCATGGACACCGGCAGCGCGCAGCTTCGCCACGTCGTCGCGGGTTGCGATGCCCGACTCGGTCACCAGCAGGCGATCCGCAGGCACCTGGGTGCGCAGATCGATCGTGGTCTGCACCGACACCTCGAAGGTGCGCAGATTGCGGTTGTTCACGCCGATCAAGGGCGTCCGGAGCTTCAGCGCGCGTTCGAGTTCGGCGCCGTCATGGACTTCGACCAATACCGCCATGCCCAATGCGACAGCAATCGCTTCGAACTCGCGCATCTGAGCATCGTCGAGACAGGCGGCGATCAGCAGGATGGCATCGGCACCCATCGCCCGCGATTCGTAGACTTGATAGGCATCGACGATGAAGTCCTTGCGAAGCACCGGCAGGTCGCACGAGGCACGCGCCTGCTTCAGATAGTCGACGCCGCCCTGAAAGAACTGCCGGTCCGTCAGCACCGAAAGGCAGGCCGCGCTCACCTTGCCATCGCCCTCAGCGTAGCTCTGCGCGATATCCGCCGGGATGAATTCCGCCCGCAGAACACCCTTGCTCGGGCTTGCCTTCTTGACCTCGGCGATGACGGCCGCTGCGCCGGCGGCGATCTTTGCCCGCAACGCGGCTGTGAAATCGCGTGTCAGGACGCGGCTTTCCGCATCGAAGCGGATGGCTTCGAGCGGCGCACGCCTCTTTGCCGCGATGAGTTCTTCGCGCTTGACGGCAACGATCTTCTCGAGAATGTCCGACATGGTTCGACGCCCTCCTCAACCTGCGGCAACGGTAGCCGCAACGAGTTCGGCCAGCTTGGCCTTCGCCGCGCCGGAATCGAGTGCGGCGCGCGAGCGCTCGATGCCAGCGGCGATCGAGTCGGTCACGTTGGCCGCATAGAGCGCCGCACCGGCGTTCAAGAGCACGATGTCGCGGGCCGGACCCGGTTTGTTGTCGAGCACGCTGAGGAGCATCGTCTTCGATTGCTCGGGCGTCTCGACGCGTAGCGCGCGGTTGCTCGACATGGCGAAGCCGAAATCCTCAGGATGAAGCTCGTATTCGCGTACCTCGCCGTCCTTGAGTTCGCCCACCATGGTTGCCGCCCCGAGGGAGATTTCATCCATTCCGTCGCGACCGTAGACGACCAGCGCATGCTCGGCGCCCAGGCGCTGTAGGGCCCGCACCTGAATCCCGACGAGGTCGGGGTGGAACACACCCATCAGGATGTTGGGCGCACCGGCCGGATTGGTCAGCGGGCCGAGGATGTTGAAGATCGTCTTGATGCCGAGTTCCTTGCGCACAGGCGCCACGTTCTTCATCGCCGGATGATGGTTCGGCGCGAACATGAAGCCGATGCCGACGTCGGCGATGCATTTGGCGATCTGTTCAGGCTTGAGGTTGATGTTGACGCCCAGCGATTCGAGCACGTCGGCACTGCCCGACTTGCTGCTCACGCTGCGGCCGCCATGCTTGCTGACCTTGGCGCCCGCGGCGGCGGCAATGAACATCGAGCAGGTCGAGATATTGAAGGTATGGGAGCCGTCGCCGCCGGTGCCGACGATATCGACCAGGCGGCTGGTGTCGGCAACAGGTACCTTCGTCGCCACCTCGCGCATCACCTGCGCTGCAGCCGTGATTTCGCCGATGGTTTCCTTCTTGACGCGCAGGCCGGT
This sequence comes from Variovorax sp. 10L426, assembly GCF_056395305.1. Classification (NCBI taxonomy): domain Bacteria; kingdom Pseudomonadati; phylum Pseudomonadota; class Betaproteobacteria; order Burkholderiales; family Comamonadaceae; genus Variovorax; species Variovorax sp. 10L426. The sequence continues at coordinate 3,289 of NZ_JBFTJF010000034.1, forward strand.
GATGAGCGCCGCCATCATGACGGGCGAACATTCGCCGCTCATGATGAGCCGCACGATGTGCAGCATTTCGTCATGGAAGACTTCGCGGTGCTCGATGGTGCGCTGCAGCGCTTCCTGGGGGGTGATGGGCATGTTGGATGTCTCCCTTGGTTCAGTGGATCGGGGTCATTGCGAATCTATGTTCAGGCACGGAAAAAGCTTCGGATGGCGCCAATGGCGCGATCGATACCTTGCTCGTCGACATCGAGATGGGTGGCGAAGCGCAGCCGGTAAAGGCCAGTCGCCAGGATGCCGCTCTGCTTCAGATGCGCGAGCAGTTCGGCCGACTGATGGCGCGCCTCGCCCTCCAGATCGACGAACAGCAGATTGGTCTGCGGTGCCTCGACTTTCAATTCGGGAATCCCGGCCAGGCCTTCCGCCAGTCGGCTCGCCAGCGCGTGATCCTGCACGAGGCGATCGATATGGTGTTCGAGCGCATGGGAGGCGGCCGCGGCCAGCACGCCGGCCTGGCGCATGCCGCCGCCGGCCATCTTGCGAATGCGGTGCGCACGCGCGATGAACTCGCGCGATCCGCACAACGCCGACCCCACCGGCGCGCCGAGCCCTTTGCTGAAGCAGACCGACACGCTGTCGAAACAGCCCGCGATGCGCCGCGCTTCGTCCCGCGCCGCGGTGCCGCGCTGGGCGGCTTGCGCGGTCGCCGCATTGAAGAGCCGGGCGCCGTCGAGGTGACGGCCCAACCCCTTGCGCCGGGCCAATTCCGTGGCCTGCTCGACGTACGCGAAGGGCAGCAACTTGCCGCCGAGCGTGTTTTCCAGCGCCAACAGCCGCGTCCGCGCGAAATGGGCGTCGTCGGGTTTGATGGCGGCTTCGATGTCATCGAGCGCGAGCGTGCCGTCCGGCTGGTGATTCAGCGGTTGCGGCTGCACGCTGCCGAAAACCGCCGCGCCGCCGCCCTCCCACCGGTAGCAATGCGCCTGCTGACCGACGATGTACTCGTCGCCCCGCTGGCAATGCGAAAGAACTGCACAAAGATTGCTCTGGGTCCCGGTGGGCACGAACAGGGCGGCCTCGAAACCCAGCATTCCGGCGATCTGCTCCTGAAGCGCATTGACACTGGGATCGTCAGCGAAGACATCATCGCCCAGCGGAGCGGCCAGCATGGCGGCGCGCATGGCAGCAGTCGGGCGGGTGACGGTGTCGCTGCGCAGGTCGACGAGAGACTCAATGGTGGTCATGTCTTATTCCAGGAAGTTCTTGAGCATGGCGTGGCCGTGCTCGGTGAGGATCGACTCGGGATGAAACTGCACGCCCTCGATCCGGACATCGTGCGCGAAGCCTGTGTGCCGCACGCCCATGATTTCGCCGTCGTACGTCCACGCGGTGATCGCCAGATCACGCGGGCAGGTCTCGCGCTCGATGGCGAGCGAGTGATAGCGGTTCACGCTGAATTTTTCGGGCAATCCGGCGAAGACGCCTTCGCGCGTGGTCGTGATTTCGCTGGTCTTGCCGTGCATCAGTTGCTGCGCACGAATGATCTTTCCGCCGAAAGCCGCGCCGATCGCCTGATGGCCAAGACACACGCCCAAGATGGGCAGCCGGCCAGCAAATTTGCGAATGGCCTCGACAGAGACACCGGCTTCCGCCGGCGAACACGGCCCCGGCGAGATCACGAGCCGCCCGACGCCGCCGGCAACACGCTCGTGCAATTCATCGATCGTGATCTCGTCGTTGCGATGCACCTCGACATCGGCGCCGAGTTCGCCGAAGTACTGCACCAGGTTGTAGGTGAAGCTGTCGTAGTTGTCGATCATCAGAAGCTTCATGGCTTGACTCCGATCCGGTACACGCCCTTGACAACGGGGAACACGTTGAAATTGATGAGGAGACCCAGCTTGAGCCCCGACAGACGCACCGCCGCTTGCGCCCGCGCGCGATGGAGGTCGGTGAGTGCGTCGACCGCCTTCACCTCGACCACCGTCGACTGTTCCACCACGAAAGCCGCACGGCCGACTTCGCCCAGCGAACGGCCCTTGTAGCTCGCCGACACCGGCACGTCGCGAACGAAACCGATTTCACGCTCGGCGAGTTCGATCGCAAACGCGGCCGCATAGATCTCCTCGGCGAGCCCGATGCCAAGCACCCGCTGCACCTCGACGGCGGCGCCGATGATCTCGTGCGAGAAGTCGTCGTCTTGAATATCTGCGGCGTTCATTGAGTAATCTCCGTGCTCCGCACTGCGGTGCGAGCTTGCTTGGGGCGGCCCGGCGCGGCGCTCATTCCAGGCCCTCCTCGACGAGTTCCGCTGCGCGCAGCAAGGCGCGAGCCTTGGCCTCGGTCTCCTTCCATTCGAGTTCGGGCACCGAATCGGCGACGACGCCGGCGGCCGCCTGCACGTGCAGCATCTGGTCTTTCACGATACCGGTGCGGATGGCGATCGCGACGTCCATGTCGCCGGCATAGCTGATGTACCCGCATGCGCCGCCGTAGATGCCGCGCTTGCTGGGTTCGAGCTGGTCGATCAGCTCCATCGCATGCACCTTGGGCGCGCCAGTCAGCGTGCCGGCCGGGAAGGTGGCCTTGAGAACGTCGATGGCGGTCATTCCGTCTTTCAGCGTGCCTTCGACGTTGCTCACGATGTGCATCACGTGGCTGTAGCGTTCGACGGCGAAGGCCTCCGTGACCTTCACGCTGCCGATCTTGGCGATGCGGCCGATGTCGTTGCGCGCGAGATCGATCAGCATCACGTGCTCCGCGCGCTCCTTGGGGTCGTTGATGAGTTCGACCTCGGCCGCCTTGTCGAGCTCGGGCGAAGCGCCGCGCGGACGGGTGCCGGCGAGAGGGCGGATGGTGACCTTCTGCTCGCCGTCGCCAGTGTTCTCTTGCCGCACCAGGATCTCGGGCGAAGCGCCGACCACGTGGAAGTCGCCCAGGTGATAGAAGTACATGTAGGGCGACGGATTCAACGACCGCAGCGCTCGGTACAGCGACAGCGGCGACTCGGTGTAGCGCTTGCTGATGCGCTGGCCGACCTGCACCTGCATGAAATCGCCGGCGGCAATCAGTTCCTTGGCCCGCTCGACCGCCGCGAGGTAGTCGGCCTTGGCGAAGCTGCGCTGCGCCGGGTGCGCCTGCGTCGGCTTTACCTGCGGCGCGCTCACCGAATACTTGAGTTGGTCGCGCAGTTCGCGCAGGCGGCGTTTGGCGTTGGCGTAGGACTCGGGCTGGGCAGGATCGGCGTAGACGATCAGGTAGAGCTTGCCCGACAGGTTGTCGATGACGGCCAGTTCCTCGCACTGCAGCAACAGGATGTCAGGGCAACCGAGCGTGTCAGGCGGGCAGGTCTTCTCGAGCTTCTTCTCGATGTGGCGTACCGCGTCGTAGCCGAAGTAGCCCGCCAGGCCGCCGCAGAAACGGGGCAGCCCCGGCCGCAGGGCGACCTTGAAGCGCTGTTGGTAAGCCGCAACGAAATCGAGGGGATTGCCATGGGCTTTTTCCACAACTTTGCCGTCTGTGACGACCTCGGTCACGGCATCGGCGCCGAATCCGCTGGCCCGCAACAGCGTGCGCGCCGGCAATCCGATGAAGCTGTAGCGACCGAAGCGCTCGCCGCCCACGACGGATTCGAGCAGGAAGCTGTGCTTGCCGCTGTCCTTGGTGTAGGCGAGCTTGAGATAGAGGGAGAGAGGGGTTTCGAGGTCGGCAAAGGCCTCGACCATCAGCGGAATGCGGTTGTAGCCCTGCGCGCTGAGGCTTTTGAATTCGAGTTCAGTGATCACGGTTGGGGTCTCCGTCGGCCAGCAGACGCAGGGTGGTCGCTGGCGGGTCATTCAAGGCTGGCCGGTTCAGGTTGACTGAGGGCCTCGGGCGCACGGCGTGCGCCGTGCAATCAAGCAAGCAACGTCGATGGCGTGCGCCAAGGCCAGGCTCCCCGGCTGCCTTGACCTGTCTGAATGACGTGATGAATGAACATGGAATGCGGAGTTTAGCCGAGGGACAGCAAAGGTACAAAAAGATACATTCGGTGCTTTTACCCAAAGGAGGATTTTGATGTTCCAGCTTGCCGTGCAGCGCGTTGTCGCTGTGACCGCCCTCACCATCGCGTCGTTCACTGCGTCGGCCGCCCAGGTCGACGTGGCGGGCGTCAAGCTCGACGAGGCCGTCGATCTCCACGGCAGCAAGCTCCAACTCAATGGCGCGGGTGTTCGCTACAAGGCGATCTTCAAGGTCTACACCGCCGGCCTCTATCTGAGCAAGAAGGCCGGAACCCCTGATGAAGTCCTGGCCGCGCCGGGTGCCAAGCGGATCAGCATCACGATGCTGCGCGACATCGACTCGAATGAACTCGGCAAAGGCTTCACGCACGGCTTGGAAGACAACTCCCCCAAGGGCGAGATGTCGCAGCTGATTCCGGGGCTGCTGCGCATGAGCCAGATCTTTTCGGACCAGAAGCAGTTGAAGGCGGGCGACGCATTCACGGTCGACTGGGTGCCGGGCGCCGGAACGGTGATCTCGGTCAAGGGCGTTCCGCAGGGCGACCCGATCAAGGAACAGGCCTTCTTCAACTCGCTGGTGCGAATCTGGCTGGGCCCGAACCCGGCCGATTGGAAGCTGAAGGACGCCCTGCTGGGCAAGTAGCGCTTCGCAGCGCCGCGAGCATCACGCGTCGAGGCTGGCCAGGGAATCGATGAATCCGTCCGCGTCGACGTCGCGAATGGGTTCGCCGTGGTTGTAGCCATAGCTGACCAGCACGACGGGACAGCCCGCGGCACGCGCCGCCTTCGCGTCGTTGCTCGAATCGCCGATCATCAAGGTCCGCGCCGGTCGACTCCCCAGCGCTTCGCAGGCCTTGACCAGCGGCAGCGGGTCGGGCTTCTTTCGCTCGAAGGCGTCGCCGCCGAACATGACCTCGAAGAACTTGTCGAGCCCCTTGGCTGCCAGCAATGGGCGAGCGAAGGCGGTCGGCTTGTTGGTCAGGCAGGCCAGTCGCATGCCGCGCGCCCGCAATGCGGACAGCCCTTCCACGACACCGGCATAGACCTCGGCATGCTGGCCGTTGATGGCGAGGTAGTGGTGCTGGTAGCGTGGCCAGGCGCGATCGAACCAGGCCTCGTCATCCGCCGAAGTGCCTCGCACGTGGCGGAGCACCGAATGGATGAGGTGCTCCGAGCCCTTGCCGACCATGGCCGTCACCGTCGGCGCATCGATGTGCGGCAATGCGAGCTCGTCGAGCATGCGATTCAGGGCAATCACGAAATCGCCGATCGTGTCGATCAGCGTGCCGTCGAGATCGACGATCGCCGCGTCGAAGTTTGAAAGATCCAGGGACATGGCCCCGAGGATAAGGGGCCCCCGCATCGTCGCCTCAGGCCTCGGTCAGCGACTGCGCGGCAACGACGGCCTCGGTGCGGTTGCGCACATTGAGCGCGCGGAAGATCGCAGCGAGGTGGATCTTGACCGTGCCTTCGCTGATGCCCAGCGCCCGCCCGATCAGCTTGTTGGGCTTGCCCTGCGACAGCAACTGGAGCACCTCGACCTGCCGCTCCGTCAGCACATTGCGAAGATGCTCGAGCGTCTGCGCGGAAGCCGCTGCCGAACCACGCTGCGCCGCGTCGGAACCGGGTATTCCGGCGATGACGCCGGGCGGAACGGCCGACAGCATCATCGGCGGAACATAGATACCGCCAGCCAGCACCAGTCGCACGGCGGACAGCATCACCTCGGGCGAATACGCCTTGGGAATGAAACCGAGCACGCCGCGTTCGAGCGCGCTGCGCATGATGGCCGGGTCTTCGTAACCCGAGAGCACGATGACAGGAACGGCCGGATGACGGCGGCGAATCTCGTCGATGTGGGCCTGGCCTTCAGCGCCCGGCATGTTCAGATCGATCATGGCCAGGTCGATGTCGTCGGATGCACCGGCGAGCAATTCGTCGACGCTCATTGCCAGGACGAATTCGATGTCGGACTGCAGTTCCGACAGTTTGGCCTTGACCGCCTCGATGACGAGCCGGTGGTCGTCGGCGATCAGGATTTTCATGGCTTACCCCAGCGTTCATTGATGAACTCAACAGGCCGAAGATACCGGCGAAACCGGCGCACATCAAGGCGGAATTGCTTCCGAACGACATAGCTCCCAAGCGGTATAGCGCGCGCACGCGCGCGTGAAAGAATCGTTGCCATATCCAGAAACGACAGGGGACTCGTGCATGTGCCACCCATACCGGCGCAAACGCGGCGCTTCCCCCGTCACCGCCATGGCCTAGCCGCGAGCTCCGCATGGCGCGCCTGCTCGACTGTTTTTCTTCCCTGCTTTCGTTCGGCCTGACGCTCGACGCGTCGATCGCCACGGGCCGGGTCAATGGCTCGTGCGAATCGGCCCGGCGCAAGGCTCGCGCGCTCCTTGAAGAAGCCCGTACGGCGGCGCGCAATCTCGACAAGCCCGCCGAACAGATCGAGTCCGCGTTGTTCGCAATGGTTGCCTGGATCGACGAGATCCTCGCGCGGCATCCGGACTGCGCAGACACAGCGGAACCGCTGCAAGTCCTGCTCTTCAATTCGAACAACGCGCACAGCGAATTCTTCCACCATCTGTCAGCCCTGCCGGCCGGCGAGCAGGAAGTCCGCGAAGTCTATTGGCATGCGCTGGCGCTTGGCTTCAAGGGCCAGTACTACTTCGAGAACGACGACGGCGGCGAGCTCGGCAAGCTCAAGGACCTTCACGGGAAGCAGTTGGCGATCCAGCCCGCGTCGCTCGAAACGCTCGCCGAGGATCACATCACCCCGCAACCCTACGCCATGCCGGACCCCCCTGGGCCGCGCGACCCGCAAAGCCGCAAGCGCGCGCTACTGCGCACGGCGGCGGTGCTGGCGATCGCGATTCCCGTGACCTACCTGTTTTCCTTCCTGCTGGCCTCGCCCACGGAAACGCCGCCCACCCTGGTCCAGCGTGTCGAGCAGCAATTGCAGACCTACGCCTGCACGGATCTTTCGGCGGCGATCTCGCCGGAAGGGACGATCGAGGTCAGCGGCTTTGTGTCTGAAACCGAGCAGGTAGCCCGGGTGCAGCGCGACGTGCGCGCGGTGCCGGGCGTCAGTGCCGCGAACTTCGACCTTCAGCTGCGCGTCTGGCCTCATTGCGAAGTGGTCGCGATCCTGAAGCCCTACCAGGCGCGCAATCGCGACATGGGCTTCGGGCTCAAGGTGTCGGCTTCCACGGCACGCCAGGGGCGCCTGCGCGAAGGCGATCCGGTGCTGTTCCAGGTGACGAACGCCAAGTACGACGGCTATCTCTGGATCGACTACTACACCGCCGACGGCGCGGTGATGCATCTCAACGCAGGCCGTGGACAGCCCCGCGTGCGGGCCGGCGAAGTCATCGAACTGGGCAAGGACATCCCGGCGAGTTGGCTGGTGGCGCCGCCCTTCGGCACGGTCCTCCTGACCGCGTTGTCATCGCCGACGCCGTTCAACGAAGCAGCGGACAGGCCCCCGTTCGAACTGGCCTCCGCCTACCTGCAACGCCTGCGGGAGTCGCTGGCCGCCGGTGAGTTCGGCGCCCAGGTGATCGCCGATTTCGTGTTTCTCGAGACGGTTCCGCGCTGACGCCATGCCTTCGATACCCGCTCAATTCTGGTCACTGCTGGTGGTGTGCGTGCTGGCCTTCCTCAGCCTGTGGTGGGCGCTGCTGGGATCGGGCCGCGCTGCCAGGCGCCGAGGGCTGCGCATGCACATCGAGAATCTTGCGCGGGGCGATGCGTCGTTCGCCGCGTCGGAAAGCGCCGAAATGCAGGCATCCCTCTCCAGGCAGGTCCCGCCGCTCGATGGCGCCACGGTGCCGGGTCCGGTACGCAATCCGCTCTATGCGATCCCGTGGTTTCTCTTCGTCGGCGACGCCCTGGCGAACGTGCCGGATCTGCTCGCCGCCGCGAGCGGTCGTCCATCGCCACCGTCGCCGAACGAATCCGGAGGCCTGGCCTTCTGGCGCTGGCGGCGCCTACCGTCGATGATCGCCATCGACATCCATCCCGATTTGCTGGACGATTCGCAGACCCCGCACGAGCGCGGCCTCTGGTATCGCGCCTTGCTCGAACTCGCGGAGCGCCGCAAGCGATTGCCGCTCAACGGCATCGTGGCGTGTGTCAGCGTGTCCGCGCTGCTCGGCGCGACGCGCGGCAGGGCACCCGTCGCGCAGCGGCTGCGCGCGCTGGTGCAGGAGGCCACCGAGCATCTCCGGATCCAGTTGCCGGTCTATCTGGTCGTGACCGGTCTGGAACGCCTCGAAGGCTACGACACAGTCCGCGAGGCCCTTCCGGCCGAAGTGCTGTCGCAGGCAGTGGGCCACCGCCTGCGCAACGACGCAACGCCGCGCGCGCCGGCCGACACGCAGCTTGACGGACTCTTCACGGAGATCATGCAACGCTTGCACGCCCTGCGCATGGCGCTCTTCCGCGCCAGGGAAAATCCCGCGCAGCGTCAGGCCATCCATGCCTTCGTGGAACAGGTGCGCGCCCTGCAACCCGGGCTGCGCGCGACCGCCGACGGCATGTTCGGCAATGGCCGGGGGCCGCGGTCGCCACGCTGGCGCGGCCTCTATTTCACGGCCGCGCCGTCGAACGGCAACGGAGGCGCCTTCGCGCAGGACCTCTTCACCCGCTTCCTGCCCACGGATCAGCCGCTCGCGCATTCGAAAAGACCCGCCGCGGGCAACGACGGCGACTTCGATTCGACCCGGATGTGACGCCGACCGAAGTCAGTCGTCGTCACGCACGCGATGCTGGCCCATCAAAGTCTGCTGGACCGACGGCGGCACCGCTTCATAGTGCGACAGCACGATGGTGTAGCGCCCCTGCCCACTCGTCATCGCGTTGAGCCGCGACTGATAGCTGGACAGCTCCGACATCGGCACCTGCCCACGGACGACGATCGTGCCAGCCGCCAGGTTCGACGTGCCCGTGACGAGGCCGCGCCGCGACGACAGGTCACCCGTGACATCGCCCACCGCGGAGTCGGGCGCCGCGATCTCGATCTGGACGATCGGCTCCAGCACGATGGCGCGCGCCTCGCGGATCGCGGCCATGAAGGCCTTGCGGCCCGCCGTCGCGAAAGCGATGTCCTTGCTGTCGACGCTGTGGTGCTTGCCGTCGTAGACGACCACGCGCACGTCGACCACCGGGTAGCCGGCGATCGCGCCGGTCGTCAGCACCTCGCGCACGCCTTTTTCCACTGCGGGGATGAACTGGCCGGGGATCGTTCCGCCCTTGACCTGGTCGACGAATTCGAACCCGCCGCCGCGCGCCAGTGGTTCGATGCGCAGGAACACCTCGCCGAACTGGCCTGCACCGCCCGTCTGCTTCTTGTGGCGGTGATGGCCCTCGGCCGGCGCCGTCACGGTCTCGCGGTAGGCGATGCGCGGCGGGCGTGTGTTGACCTCGAAGCGGTAGACCTCGCGCAAACGGTCGAGCAGCACGCGCAGGTGCAGCTCGCCCAGCCCGTAGACCACCGATTCGTTGGTGGCGGCCACATGCTCCACCCGCAGGCAAGGGTCTTCGCCGACCAGTTTGCCGAGGATCTCCCACATGCGCTGTTCATCGCCGTGCCGCTTCGGCTCGATGGCCAGACCATGCACGGGGATCGGGAAATCCAGCGGCGCCAGGTGGACGTGGTCGTCCTCGGCCGCGTCGTGCAGGACGGAATCGAAGCGGATCTCGTCGACCTTGGCCACCGCAACGATGTCGCCGGGCAGCGCGCGCGTCACCTCCACGTGGTCCTTGCCCTGCAGCATGAAGAGATGGCCCACCTTGAAGGGCTTGCGGCCGTCGCCGACAAAGAGCTGGCTGTTTTGGGTGATGGTCCCCTGGTGCACCCGGAAGATCCCCATCTTGCCGACGTAGGGATCCACCGTGATCTTGAACACGTGCGCAAGCACGTGCAGCGAAGGGTCCGGCCGAGCCTCCATGGGCTTCGCCAAGGCCCCCTCGCCCACGAGGAAGTCCGGCGGATTGGCCTCGGTCGGGTCGGGTAGCAGCTTGACGATCACGTCGAGCAGTTCCGCCAGGCCGGCGCCTGTACGTGCCGAGACGAAGCACACCGGAATCAGGTGGCCCTCGCGCAACGCCTGTTCAAGCGGTGCGTGCAACTCGCTCGGATCGACGTCCCCATCGTTGAGATAGCGGTCGACGAAGGCCGAGTCCACCTCGACCACCTGCTCCACGAGCGCGCGATGTGCCTCATCGACGGCGCCGAAATCGCAGTGCCCGTCGCGGTTGTAGAAGCAGTCGACGACCCGCGCGCCACCTTCGTCGGGCAGATTCAGCGGCAGGCATTCGCGACCGAAGGCCGCCTGGATCTGCGCCAGCAGCCCCGGCAGATCGACACCCTGCGCATCGATCTTGTTCACGATGACCATGCGCGTGAGATGGCGCGACGCCGCATATTCCATCATCCGCACTGCCATCTGCTCGATGCCGGTGCTGGCGTTGATCACGATCGCCGCCGTTTCGACCGCTTCCAACGCAGGCAGGCTCTGCCCCAGGAAGTCCGCGCCGCCGGGCGTGTCGATGAAGTGGATCCGCGTGTCGGCGTGCGTCAGGTGCATGATCGACGCGTTCAGCGAGTGCTGCATTCGTCGCTCGAGCGGATCGTGATCGCTGACAGTGCTTCCGCGTTCGATGCTGCCCGGTGCGCCGATGGCGCCCGTTCTCAGGAGCAGCGCCTCGGCGAGGGTGGTCTTGCCGGAAGCGGACGCTCCAACGAGCGCCAGCGTCCGCACCGCTTCCATTTCGGCCGCAAGGCCGTTCGATCGGCTTGGCATGAGTGGGTCTCCTCGACTCCCGGGAGACGGTCGCGCGGCCCGCCCGGGCTGCGCGTCGTCTAGACGGCAATCCAGCGTACGGGATTGACCGGCCGGACGCAAGCCGCCGCTGTTGCCGGACAATGGCGGCCCGAACGCACGCCCATGGCCTTCCCACCCGATCCACCCTCCGTCCCTCCCGGCGACAGCGCCGGGCCGCCCGCCCGAGCAAGTGCCTATGCGCGCACGCAGTTCATGGTCGTCAAGATTCCGATCGACGCGGACACGGACGACCGCATCCACCAGCGCGAAGAACGGATCGACGAGGCGCTTCGGGCAAAGGGTCTTGGATCGGTGCTCGGCTGGGGCGGCTCCTACGGCAGTGCGTCCACGGGCGGATCTCGCCGCGTCGCTTTCACGCGCGTCGATCTCGACGTGGTGGACGTCGGTGCGACGCGTGTCGAACTGCAGGCGATCCTGGCCGGCATCGGCGCGCCGGCCGGGACCGAAATCCACTACAGCCTCGACGGCGCGAGCCTGGCCGACGTCTACGCGCCACCCGATTGGCGTCCCGGACAACCGATCAGCTGGGGGCCCGAGGCATCGTCCGGTCGACGGCGCCGATAGCAGGTTCCTCTCAGGCATGCAGCCACATCGCGACGGCCGTGTAGTTGTCGTGGCCCGGCGCCGCGCGCGACCTGACTTCCGCATCGATCTTCCCGATCCATTGATCGGGATCGCGCGAGTCCCGCAGCGTCTCGGTCAGCCGTACGTCGCCGAGCACCTCCCAGACGCCGTCGCTGCACAGCAGCACGACGTCGCCGGCAACGAGCGGGATGCGCTCGCAGGCATCGACGTCCAACTCGCCGTCCGGCGCGCCCAGCGCCGACAGCAACAGATTGCGCCGCGGGTGTTGCCGTGCGCGCTCCTCGTCGATCAAGCCGCTGCTCACCATCTGCTGGACGAGGCTGTGATCGACGGTCCGTGTCATCAGTGCGCCACCCCGAAACAGATAGGCCCGGCTGTCTCCGGTGTGCGTCCAGGCGAGTTCGTTGGCGTGCAGGTCGACGGCAGCGAGGACCAGGGTGGAGCGCATCGCCGCGAGCCTGCCGCCCTCGGCCTGGCGCGCGACCACGTCACGGTTGGCCTGCTCGACCAGATGCCGAAGCCTGCCGCTTTCGAGCCCCGGCGCCGCCGCGAAGCCATGGAGCACGCTCGCGCAGGCGATCTCGGCCGCGACGTCTCCGCCGCCGTGTCCACCCGCGCCGTCGGCCACGAGGCAGGCGACGAAGCGCTCGTCGTTCCATTGGCCGAACACGTCCTCGTTGTACGGACGGCCGCCCTGCCTCGACAAGGTGACGATCTCTATGTCCACCGGGCCTCCTTCACTCCGATCGCTTCTTGATTTCATCGGGCGCCGAAGGCCCCCAGGGCGACCAGGGCGGCGATGACGATCGGGACGGCCATCGCCAGCATCACCGCGGCAATCAGCGCAAAACGCCTCTTTCGTTCAAGACCTGCCGGTAGCGGCGCTGCCGATGCCGCTGACGGCGCGGCGCGTGCTGCACGCCGCCCGGTGACCAGGCGCATCGGGGCCGCCACAGCTTCGAGGCCCATGGCCTCCCGAAAGGCAGCCATCGATTGCGGACGCGATTCGGGCCGCACGCCAAGGCCGGCATCGATGGCCGCCAGCAGCCGCTGGCTGTATCGCTGCCGCAATGCTTCGTTCTGCATCAGCGGCACATGGCTGTCTTCCAGCAGGCGGGCCACCGAAGGCGGCGGCGCGCGGCCGCATACCGCGACGTGCATCACGGCGGCCAGCGCATAGACATCGGTCCATGCCCCTTGCGCCATGTCCGGCATGCCGGCGTACTGCTCGACGGGCGCGTAGCCCGGCTTGAGGATGACCGTGATGGTCTGCGTCCTGTCGCTGATCACCCGGCGCGCCGCGCCGAAGTCCAGCACCACCGGTCGCCCCGAGCCTTCGAGCAGGATGATGTTGTCCGGCGCGATGTCACGGTGGTAGCAATGGGCTTGATGCATCACTGCCAGCGCCTGCGTGACGCCGTCCATGATGCGCAGCAGCCAGCCCTCATCGACGCCGCCCGGCGCGGCGGCCAGCGCCTGCTTCAGTGTGTCCCCGCGATAGAAGGGCATGACCATGTAGGTGGTGCCGTGCTCCTGCCAGAAGCGGTAGACCTTGAGCAGCGACGGATGCCCGAACTGGGCCAGCAGGCGCGCTTCCTTGATGAAGCTACGCATGCCGAGCTCGAAGGTCTCGCGATGCCGCTCGGACAGCGGCACGACCATGCCATCCATCCGGCGCGCCGACAGCGCCGTGGGCAGGTACTCCTTGATCGCCACCACCCGCTCCAGAATCGGGTCCCACGCCTCATAGACCACGCCGAAGCCACCCTGCCCGACGATGCGGGTCACTTCGAATTCCGCAAGCCGGCTGCCGACGGCCAGGAGACCCGCACCCAGGTTGCGCGGCGGGGGACGCACGGTCGGCGCAACGGTCGGCGTTTCACCGAACGCCGCGGTCTTCGCCTTGGGGGCGAGCGGGCGGGTCATGCCCCCTCCGCACCGGGTGCCGTTCCGCCGGGGCCGCAATCAAAGAGTGCTTCGAACTGGTCGTCTTGCGGCAGGCCCTGGCTGGCCATCCCCAGGCCGCCCTCCGCGCTTGGATCGGTGAACCACAGCGACTGGCCGACCACCGGCAAGGCCAGCACGGCTTCGCTCCCTTCGCCGGGCGTCGCGGCATCGCGCGCGAAGAGCCGGTGCAGCAGGACCTCGAAGCGGATCGCGTCGAGGTGTCCGTCCAATCCTTCCCGCACGGCCCGGGTGGCCAGCAGCCACCATTGCCGCACGCGAGCCAGCGCGGCGGCGGTGAGTTCGCTCTGCGGGGAAACCAGTTCCGTGACCAAGGTGAAGGGAAAGTGCCGCCCCGTTCCATCGACCGATGGAACCAGGACGCCGATCCAGCATTGCCCATTGATCACGCCGTTGCCGAGCACGAAGCACCAGCGCGGCGCATCGAGGTAGCGCTCGGTCCAATCCTGGCGACGCACGCGAATCCGCCCCAGCCCATTGCGCAGCCACCGATCCCAGGCTTCGCTGAAGCCGTCCGGCAGGCGCCGATGCGCAAAGTCGTCCATGCCCGGCAGCTTGCCGAACCAGCCCGGCGCCGCGCCTGAAAGGACGGTATCCGCTTCGCCGTTCACAAACCCTCCGGACAAGGCCTGAATCGAAACATCCAGTTTCCGGCGCCGCCGCGCCGCAACAAATCTGGCTGATGGCCTACAAGTGAAACTGTGGCCTACGGCGAAGGAACTAGAGTTGTCCGAGCGCGGCACGGCGGATCGCCGATTCGCCCTAGGATCGGTCCCGCACTCGACGAATTCATCCAGCCATGTCCAACGTCCTTTTCGACATCGATCACGCGGTCTGCACGATCACGCTGAACCGCCCCCGCAAGCGGAATGCCGTCGACGGGCCGACGGCCCTCGAACTGCGCGCCGCATTCGAGCGCTTCGAATCGGATCCGGCGCTGCGGGTCGCCGTGCTGACGGGTGCGGGCGGTCATTTCTGCGCCGGTGCCGATCTCGCGGCGGTGGGCGATCCCGGGCTGCGCAACGAACTCGATCCGGACGGCGGCGGCAGCGGCCCGATGGGTCCGACGCGCATGGCCCTGTCGAAGCCGTTCATCGCGGCGGTCAACGGCTATGCCGTCGCCGGTGGACTGGAACTGGCACTGCTGGCTGACCTTCGCGTTGCCGACGAAGACGCGGTGTTCGGCGTCTTCTGCCGGCGTTGGGGCGTGCCGCTGATCGACGGCGGCACCGTTCGCCTGCCGCGCGTCGTGGGCATGGGTCGCGCGCTCGACATGATTCTGTCCGGCCGCCCGGTCGGCGCATCGGAAGCCCTGGGAATGGGCTTGGTCAATCGCATGGTCGCTCCCGGTGGCGCGCTGGCCGCGGCGCAGGCACTCGCACGCGAGATCGCCGAGTTCCCGCAGCAATGCATGCTGACCGATCGCCGCTCTGCCTACGCCCAATGGGACCTACCGCTGGCCGATGCGCTGCGCCAGGAGGGCGCACACGGCGTGCCGATCGTCGCCGCCGAAGGCGCGGCCGGCGCCGATCGATTCGTCAAGGGTGCCGGGCGGCACGGTCAGTTCGGCAGCCGCTGAACGAGATCAGCGCCCTTCGCCGCGAAGCGCCGCCGCCTGTTCCGCGTAAGCGCTTTCGATGCGCGCCAGCCGGGCCTGGCGAGCGGCCTCGTCCACCCATCGCCCATTGAGTGCACTCTGCCGGGCCAGCTGGTACCCGAGCCTGGCGGCCGGCAGCAGGGCCCTGTTGTCCGCGGCGACATAGCCGAGGGACGCATGCAGCGCCTTGAGCGTCTCGCGCTGCGCGTCGCCGCGCGCGCCGCTGGCATGTCCGTAATTCACAAGAAAGGCGCGAAGCTTCTTCTGGAGTTCCGGCGGCAGATTGCGCCGCGCCACGATGGGTGCCTGCGGCGTGGGCTCCGAACGCCAGATCACCTGCAGCCGATCGGCCTCCTCAGGGAACTGGTCCCTGAACCTGGCGAAATCCGTGGTGTTGTTGGTGGCGACGTCCGCATCGCCGTTCGCCACTGCCAGCGCGGTGGCCTGATGGGTGCCGACGATCTCGCTGCGAAAGCGCGTCTCCATCTCGATGCGGTGAGGCAGGAAGAGCTGGACCTGCGGCAGCACGAAGCCCGACACGGATCGGCTGTCGCCACGTGCGAGGCGCCATTGCTCCGGATGGGCGAGCAGGTCGTCGAGCTTGTTGAGGGGCCCGGCCTTGCGCGCGAGCAGCACCGCGCGATGGTCGGGCTCGCCCGGATGGCGCTTCACCAGCGCCAAGACGTTCATGCGCCGGTGGGAGACAGCATCGAGCGCCATCTTGGCGGACAGCATCGCAAGGTCGACTTCGTTGCGCTGGATGGCCCGGTCCAGCGACGCGTAGTTCGTCACCGAAAGCACCGTGACCGGCCGGCCGATCGCGCGGCTCAGGTCGGCCAGGAGCGGCGTCCAGTGGGTCTTCGACTCGACGGCGTCGCCGATCGGCAGGACGCCGAAACGCAACTCCGCGGGCTCCGCCGCCTGCCCCGCCTGCGCACCGGTGACGACCTGCCATCCCAGCGCGCAGACCAGCGCGCAGCGGCCCGCGAACACGAGCAAGCCTCGCCTCACGATGAACTCAACGCGCTGCCTCGCGCAATGCTGCCACCTGTTCGGCGTAGGTCGTCTCGATGCGTTGCAGGCGCGCTTGCCGCGCTGCCTCGTTCACCCACTGCGAGGTCATCGCGCTTTGGCGCGCCAACTGATAGGCCAGCTTGGCCGCCGGCATCAGCGAACTGTTGTCGGCCGCCACGAAGCCGGCGAGATCGTGCAGCGACTTCAGGACGGCACGCTCCGCGTCGCCGCGCGGCCCCTTGCCGCGCGCGTAGTCGACGAGGAAAGCCTGCACCTGCTTCTGGAACGCGGGGTCGTATTCGCGCCGGATGACGATCTGCGCATGGGGGATGAGTTCGGATTCCCAGATCACCTGCAGCCGATCCGCCTCGGCCGGGAATTGAAGCTTGAAGCGTTCGAAGTCGGCCGTGTTGTTGGTCGCCACGTCGGCCTCGCCGTTGGCGACGGCGAGCGCCGTCACCTGGTGCGTGCCAACCAGTTCGCTGCGAAAGCGCGTCTCCATCGCGATGTGGTTGGGCAGGAAGAGTTGCAACTGCGGCACGATGAAACCCGACACCGACCGGCTCTCCCCGCGCGCGATCCGCCATTTCTCGGGGTTGGCCAGCAAATTCTTCAACGAGGTGTAGTCACCCGTCTTGCGCGTCAGCAACAGGGCGCGGTAGCCGGGCAGGCCGTCGTGGCGTGTGACCTGTGCCAGCACGGTCATGCGGCGCAGCGTCACCGCATCGAGCGCCATCTTGCCGGAGAGGAAGGCCATGTCGACCTGGTTTCGCTGGATGGCCTGTTCGAGCGCCTCGTAGGAGGTCACCGACAACATCGCGACGGGCCTGCCTATCGCACGGCTCATGTCCGCGAGCAGGGGCTCCCAGTCGTTGCGCGACTCGAAGGCACCGCCCAGCGGCAGGATGCCGAAGCGCAAGGCTGTCGTCGAGCCGACCGCCGGCGCAGCGGTCTGCGCCGAAACGACGGCCTGATAGGCCAGCAGCATCGCCATTGCGCCGCGCAGCAGCATCGCGCCCGCGCAGCGCGCCAACGACCGGAAACTATCTGGCCGAGGTGCAATGGGGGCAAGGCTGGTCAAACCCATACAGTCGAGAACACAATTAGAAACCATCTTGAACACCGCCCGTGTCGTTTTTCTCCACGCATGTTTTGCGATCAGTAACGTATAACTGGCTTGGCGCGCCCGCCGCCATCCGCCCATGAATTGGCCTTTCCGTGCCCTCCGCCTCCTCCGTCTGACGCTCGCGCAGCAGCTTGTGCTGTTGGCGCTGCTGCCGGCCATGGTGGCGACCCTCGGCGCGATCGCGGTCCTCACGCGCCAGCACCTCGCCAACGTGACCGAGCTGATGCGCGCCAATGCACAGACCGTCGCGCTGCAGGTGGCGACGGTGGCCCAGTCCCAGATTCAGCACATGGATCGCCGCGCATTGCAACGCACGGCGCAATCGGGCAGCTACCAGCCTCATGTGCAGCAGGTGCAGATCTGGTCGGAGGACGGGGAGATCGTCGCCAACTCGGAGACCACCGACCGCCAGCGCGGCGAGGGGCTGCGCGTGGTCGCACCCATCATCGGAGACGACGGCAGGCATGCCGGCAAGGTCATGGTCGAGACAAGCCTCGCGGCCGTCGAAAGCGCCAGGCAGGCCGTGTGGCTCAACGTCCTGGCGGTGCTCGGCGCGAGCCTGGTCGGTGTCGGCCTGGCGGGTTGGTGGGCAGCGCGGCGAATCAGCGCGCCGATCCGCGCGCTCGGCGAAGCCGTCGACCGGCTCGGTGCCGGCGAGGATGCGCAGGTCAAGGTCCAGGGCACGGCAGAGGTCCGCCGCCTGCAGGACGGCTTCAATCAGGCGGCGCGCGCGCTGTTGGAGAGCCGGAACCACCTCGAGAGCCGCATCACCGACGCCACGGCGGAATTGGCGAGGAAGAACCAGCAACTCGAAGTCGCCAGCCAGGCCAAGACGCGACTCCTTGCCGCAGCCAGCCATGACCTGCGGCAGCCCCTGCATGCGCTCACGTTGTTCTCGGATGGCCTGGCCAACGGCGAAACCGACCCGGCACGCCTGCAGCGCATCGGCCACATCCGCGAATGCGTCGATTCGCTCGACCGGCTTTTCACGGAACTGCTCAACCTTTCGCAACTCGACGCGGGCGTGCTGCAGCCGCAATGGGCGGACTTCGCGCTCGACACCCTCTTCGACGAAATCAGCCGCAACTTCCGTGCGGTGGCCGAGCAACAGAATCTTCGGCTGGTGGTGCGAAAGACGGACGCATGGGTGCGCTGCGATTACGTGATGCTGTCGCGCATCCTCAACAACCTGGTGTCGAATTCGCTGCGCCATACGGCCGAAGGCGGCGTGCTCATCGGTGCGCGGCGACGCGGCAAGGGCATCCGCATCGACGTCTGGGACACGGGCGTCGGCATCGCACCGCACCATCAGGCGCGTGTCTTCGAGGAGTTCTACCAGATCGACCCGAACGGCCGGGCGGGCGGCCGCGACGCGCGCGGCATGGGACTCGGCCTGGCCACCGTGCAGCGGCTTGCAGCGCTGCTGAACACGCGCGTCGCGCTCAGCTCCCGGCCCAACAAGGGCACCTGCGTGCGGGTCATGGTGCGCGCCACCGAGCCGGTGATCCCGATGAGCCCGCCACTCGTCCCGCTCTCCGCCGCGCTCGCCGACGACGATGCGGGCCTGAAGAACATCCGCGTGCTGGTGATCGACGACGAGCGCACCATCCTCGAGGGATTGCAGGTCGTGCTCTCGAACTGGGGCGCCGAGGTCATGGCTGCCCAGAACCGCGCCGAAGCACTGGCCCTCGCGAGCGCTTGGGATCGCCCGCCCGACGTGGTGGTCAGCGACCTGCTCCTGCAAGGCGGCGACAACGGGCTCGATGTGCTGGCCGCGTTGGAGCGCCACCCGAACGGCATCGGCGCGTCGACCGCGCGCCTGCTCGTCACCGGCGAGACCAAGCCCGACCGCCTGCGCGAAGTCGCAACCGCAGGCGTGGCCGTGCTCTACAAACCCGTCTCGCCAAAGGTGCTGCGGCAGGCGATCAACGCCCAGCTCGCCGCGGTGCGCGAACTCGCCTGACCGGCCCGAAGGCGCGAGGGCGGGGTTCGGCCTTACTCCGTCTGACATAGACCGTCGGGCGGCGACCGCGGACAGGCGCCCTCTCACAATGCGGGCACGCTCAAGCGACATAAGCCCTCTGCCTTATCGCGCACAAAGAGCCTCGTCCGTACATTGGCCCCAACACCCACTGCGGATGCAGTCCATGCTTGCGAACCGTTTCCTACCGTTGCTTCAGAAGCGGCGAGCCATTGCGGCCATCGCCTGCGCTTGCGCGGCGACGGTCTGGAGCGCGGCGAGCGCGGCCGGGCTCACGGTGCTGATGGCCGACGACAGCGCGGCCCACACGGACTTCGTTCTCCAGTTGCGAGAATCCCAGGAGGCGGGCAGCCGCTTCGACCTGATCCATATCGCCGCCGGAACTGCCGGCGCGGAGCAGGAAAGTACGACAGCGCCTACACGAACACGCGGCGTACGCAGCGCCACCGCAGCCGAAATACAGGTCACGATGGCCGTCGGGATGGTTGCCGCGCGCATGGCGATCGAGCGACCCGGGCAGGACCCGCTGGTGCTCGTGATGTTGAGCCGACTCGACTACGAAACCCTGAAGATGACCCCCGCCCTTCGGCACCCCGACCGCCAGATCGGCGTGCTGCTGCGCGAGCCGGCCATGACGGACCAGCTGGCGTTGATCGATGCCGTGCTGCCGCGCAAGCGCCGGCTGGGCGTGGTGGCGACCGCCGAATCGGAACCGGTCGTGCGCGAACTGCAAGGCGCTGCACAGGGCTGGGACCTGCAGGTGGAATACGCGCCCGACGCAAAATCGCTGGCTGCGGCGCTGCGGGTCCTGCTGCCGCACAGCGACGCACTGCTGGTGTTGCCCGACATGATCGGCGACAGCCAGGCCGCCACGCTAGCGGTGCTGCGTGCCGGAGCGAGTGCAGGTCTCCCGGTCTTCGGAACGAACGACGGACTGGTGCGCTCCGGTGGGCTGGCAGCCGCGGTGTCCACGCCGACGCAACTGGCCCAACAAGCGCGCGCACTTGGCCTGAAGCTGGCCGCGAACAGCGTCACAAGCAGTGCGGGCGGTGTGATGGTCGAGGCGGCGACACCGGCGACGGTGCGCGTCAACACCACCGTGGCGCGCGGGCTGGGGCTGCGCCTGCCTGACGAACGCGAACTCACGGAGCGGGTCACCGCAGTTCGATGACCGCCGCCCCACATTCACTGCCCGCCCCGGCTTCGGAGGTGCGCCCGACCGACCCGCCAGCGGTTGAAAGCCGAGACCTGCCGGTCGACGGAAGCCTGCAGCGCGACCTGTTCCGCCTAGGCGTGGTGCCGTGTGCGGCGGTGGCACTGGCGCTCACCGGCTGGTTCACCAACGGCCGCCTCGCCACGCTCGAATCCGCCTTCGACGCCGAAGGACAGGCCGTCGCGAAGCAGGTCGCTGCAATGTCCGACTTGAGCCTCTACGCGGGTGACGTGCCGGCGCTGCAGAACGTCGCCAATGCCGCACTGCGCGGCGGCCAGGCCACGCGGGTCGAGATCAGCAACGGCGCCGGGATCTACGTCACCGCCGGGCCGAAGCCGGCCTCGCTCGGGCAGTTGCGCATGTTCACGGCGCCGATCACATTGCGCGAAGCCTCGCGGACCAGCGCCTTCGCGCCCGCCGGCGCAACCGCCTCCGGCGACGCCCCGATCGGGCTGGTCCAGACCTTCCGCGACACCACCGCCTACACCCATGAACGCACCCGCTCGCTGATGGCGGGCATCGGCATCGCGATGATCGCGCTGCTGCTCGCATGGGCCTGGGTGCGGCACATGGCGCGCGCCGTCGTCCAGCCGCTGCGGCGCATCTCGCGCACCGTCGCGGCACTGGAGGCCGGCCGCTTCGACGCGCGCTGCAACGTCGTCACGCTGACAGCGGACGACGACCGCGACCCGAAAGCCGGCAAGCGCCGCGCGCAACACGAGTTCGTCAACCTCGCGCACGACATCAATCGCCTGGCGGAGCGCCTGCAGCGCCACCGGCAAATGAGCGATGAAAAGGTGCGCGAAGCCACTGCCGTCGCCCTGCAGCGCATGGCCGAGGCCGAGCAGGCGGCGCTCTCCCGCGCCCGCTTCCTTGCGGCGGCGAGCCATGACCTGCGCCAACCGTTGCACGCGATGGGCCTGTTCATCGACGGCCTGCTGCCCACGGCGAGCCCCATGCAGCGCCCTGCCGTGCTGCGCCTGCAGGAAGCCACGGATTTCATGGGCGTGCTGCTCGACGATCTGCTGGAGATCTCGCGGCTCGACGCGCAGGTGCTGACGCCCACGATCGCCGGCGTGTCGCTGGCCACGGTGTTCGATCAACTCGACGCACAGCATGCCGCGCCCGCCACGGCCGCACGCGTACGGCTGGTGTGGAAAGACCGCGGACTGGCCGTGCTCAGCGACCCGGCACTGTTGCAGCGCATCGTCGGCAACCTCGTCAGCAACGCGATCCGCCACACACCGCCGGACGGGACGGTGCTCGTCGCCGCGCGCCGCAGGGGCCGCGGTGTTCGCATCGAGGTGCGGGACAACGGTGTCGGCATCGCGCCGATCCACCAGGCACGCATCTTCGAAGAGTTCTACCAGGTCGCGAACACCGAGCGCGACCGCCGCCAGGGCTTCGGCCTCGGCCTGTCGATCTGCGCGCGCATCGCCCAGTTGCTCGGCACGCGCGTCAGCCTGCGATCGGCCCTGCAGGCCGGAAGCACCTTCTCGCTCGACCTGCCCGCGGCCGACCCGCGCCACGTAGCGACGCCCAAGGCAGAACCGGCCGTCTCGGCACCGCTGGCCGGCCTGCACTGCCTCGTCGTCGACGACGATCCGGCCATCCTCGACGGCAGCCGGACGCTGCTCGAGCAATGGGGCTGCCAGGTGGACTGCGCCTCCACGCGCGGGGAGGCGCTGACGCGGCTCGACGAATCCCATGCGCATTTCGACGTCGTGCTCTGCGACCTGCAACTGGCCGGCGACGAAGACGGCATGGAAGTGATCGAGGACACGCGCCGGCTTCAACCCGACGCCCTGGCAGTGCTGGTGTCCGGCGCCACCGGACCTGAATCGCTGCAGCGCCTGCGCCAAGGTGGGGTGATGCTGCTGACCAAGCCGGTCGCGCCGGCGAAGCTGCGAGCGCTTCTTTCGACCCGCCGCACTCCGACGCTGGCCTGCTGCTAATCGGCCCTCCGAGCCCGTCGGGCCGGAAACGCGACAGAAAGTATTCTTTCGCGAATCGGCGCTGCACAAAAGTCGCGGAAGCCTTGGCCCAATCCCCAAAACTCGTGGCTACCATTGCATCCTGGAGAGAGGAAGGACGGGCAATCAGATGGAACCGATGCATTGGCAATACATGGGCGCCTTGGGCGGGGTCATCGGCATCGGCTGGCTGGTCGTCGTGCCGATGTACCGCGGCTGGACCCATCTGAACGAGAAGATGACGGGCCGCGTCGAGCGCAGCATCCGGATGATGGCCGAGTGCGACGACGGTCAGGCGGGCGCCAAGGCGGTTCCGAGCGCGAAGCACACCGAGTCGGGTTCGACCGACAAGGAATAGCCCAGGCCTTCGGCCAGCGATTGCAGCGCGATCGCATCGATGGCCAGCGCACGCGGAGCGCGATGCGCATCGGCCAGGGGATCGGTGGGCGTGGACTCGCCGTGCCGGGCCGAGAAGCGCAATGCATCCTCGCCTTCCGCTTCGACGCGGATCTCCGCGATATTGGGCGCACTGTCGTGCAAGTAGCCCAACGCACCGAGGAACATGTAGCGCAGGGCCGCACCGGCCGGGAAGCGCCGCTCGCCTTCCGCCGGTGACAGTCCCTCGCCCACATGGATGCGGATGCCGCGCAGCTCGAAGGCCACGCGCATGAGCGCAGTACAACGCGCCACGAGGTTGCCTCGCGTGATGCCTTCATCGTCGGTCGACAGCTCCCAGTCGCGCAGCGCATGCACGCCGAGCGCGAGTGCCGCGACCTGTTCTTCGATGAGCGCCACGCGCTCTGCCCACGCAGAAGCATCGCCTGCCGCTGCGCCCGACATCTGGCGCTTCAGGAGCAGCGCGCTCATGCGAATCACCGACACCGGCGCTGCCATCTCGTGGCGAAGCGCCGGTAGCGCGCGCGTGAGGAGTTCATGGCGCACACCCGCCGCCATCCAGCTGCGTGCACCGGGCGATGCCTTCATCCGACGGCAGCGCGCGACAGGCAACGGCCACGTGCCGCCCTGTCGTCAGCGATCAGAACGTTCATTCGGAATCCCCCGAAAGCAAAAAGGCAGAGCAGTATGGGACGGCATGCGCCTGGCGCGATGTAGGACACCATCTCTCGTGGGCCGTCGTTCACCGCCCGTATGCAATCCGACGGGGGTCGGCGGGAATTCAGACCGTCTGGCCCAGGGAACCACCATCGATCTGGCCGAGCGCACGAACGAGGTCGGGCAACGATCTCGCACCCATTTTTTCCATCGCATTGGCGCGATGCAGCTTCACTGTCCGCTCCGCGGTGCCGAGCGCCGCGCCGATATCCCTGTTCGGCGCTCCCGTCACGACCATCGCCGCGACCTGCCGCTCTCGCGGCGTGAGCGTGGCGAAGCGGGCCTTCATTGCATTGATCTGCTTCAAGGCCTCCCGCCGAGAGATGTGATGGGTCACTGCATTCCGCACGGCGGCCACGAGCGCCTCGCCGTCGACAGGCTTGAGAAAGAAATCCTTGGCCCCCGCTTTCATGGCCCGCAGAGTGTCACGCGCGCTGGCCTTGGCCGTCACCACGATGACCGGAAGCGGCTCGGCGCTGCGCGTGATCACGTACTGCAGGTCGAGCCAATCGGGCCGCGCCATGTGGAGATCCAGAACAAAGCATGCTGGCTCGTCGCCGATGTCCGTATGCAGCAGCTCGCCGACCGAGCCGTGGCCGCGCACCCGATAACCCGCGGCGACCAATTGATGGCAAGCGGCTCGTCGAAATGTCTCGTCGGTGTCGACGACGCAGACCACGGGCGTCTGCACAGTGTCGTGATTCATGAATGAGCGGATGAATGCCGGAACGCCCGGCCGCAAGCCCATCATACGAAGCCGGATGAAAGCGACCTTGCACGCGGTGTAGCCCTTGACGCACAGTCTTTGTAGGACCCGGCGAATTGACAGGCGGCTCGCATCGGCGATGCTTTGCTCGTATCCGGTGCCTTCGCACCGAGGACAGGAAAGGAATGCATGGAATCGACTTCGCTCGACCAACCCGTCGCACCGACGGGCAAGTCACCCAAGGCGCTCTGGGCAGCGATCTGCGTGTTGGCGATCGCCGTGGCTGCGCTCGGAGGCGCGCTGGTCCACAAGGAAGTGAGCAGCGGCGCGACGCCGACCACCGTGGCGGTCGCGCCGCCGCTGAAGGCGCCGGACGACTTCCCCGCGCCTCCGCCCGCGCAGGCCGCGCCGCCTCCGCCGCTGGCCGCTGCCGCCCAGGCGCCAGTCCGGGCTCCCGAGGTCATCCCGCCGAAGGTGGCGCAGGCCAATACGGAAGCCGGCGGACTGGGCTCAGCGCCGGCGCCCATGACCGCACCTGCACCCGCGCCGGTCAAGGTCTGCTCAGTCTGCGGTCACGTCGAATCAGTCCACACCGTGCAACACCAGCAGCCCACTACCGGTGTTGGCGCCGTGGCGGGAGGCGTGGTGGGCGGCCTGGTGGGCAACCAGATCGGCAGCGGCAATGGCCGCACGGCGGCCACCGTGCTCGGCGCGGTCGGCGGAGGTTTCGCGGGCAACTCGATCGAAAAGCACACGCACACGAAGACGGTCTACGAAGTCAGCGTCCGCATGCAGGACGGGTCGTTGCGCAGGGTGGAGACGAGCAGCGCGCCGCCCATCGGCAAGGCCGTCACGCTGAAGGGCAACGTCCTGCAACCGGCCGACGGGCACAAATGAGCGACGGCACGGCCCATTCGCCGACCTGGCGCGCAAGCCAGGGGCCGTCATCCAGCGCGAGGTCGTGACCGGCCGTGGGGTGCTCGATGATGGCGACACCCCACGCCCGCGCGAGCGCCCGTGAGCATTGCACGTCCACCAACGCATCGCGCCGGCTCGACAGCACGAGCAGCGGCACGACAGGCGCCTCGGCAGGCGCGCGATAGCGCGTAGCGGCGAGCAACTGTCGCAAGGAGTTTGCAGCGCTCACCGGATGCGCCTCGCGCAAGGCCGTCCATTCGCCGATGACGGCATCGCGCCGCGGCGGATGGCGGCTGGTCAGCCGCAAGATCGTCTCCTCGCGCCGACGAGCATCTTGCCCAGGACGCAACAGGCCGAGCAGCGCGCCGTAGTTGGCCGGCCGCAGGCGCCGGTACCACGGGCTGAAGGGCCTCAGGCTGGTGTTGACGAGCACGCATGCGGCCAGTTCGGCGGGATGACGCCGCGCCCACTCGACGGCCACCATCGCGCCGAGCGACATGGCGAGCAGATGCACCGGCGTTTCGATCGCCATCCCCTGCAGTTGGCGTCGGCAGCTTTCGACCGTGTCCTCGATGCAGGCGGGGCTTCGCTCGTTGTGCAGACTGCCGTTCCCGGGCAGATCGATCGCAACGACGCGCGCGCCGGGCAAGCGCTCGCGCAGCATTCCCGGGAACGCGCCCCAATGGCCCGCTTCGCGCGCGAGTCCTCGCAACAGGAGCCAGGTGCTCATCGTCGGGCTTCCTTCGCGTACCACCGCGCCAGCGCGCGCTGCGTGTGTTCGTCCCTGCGGGCGCCGGTCGGCACCCAGCGCTCGTGGCTGCAGGCCGCGCGCATGAGGAAATCCAGCCAGCCGACATGGCGGCGCAGCACGCGCTGCTGCCGATGCGCAATCACCGGATTGAAGATGCCGTGGCGCGAAAAAATCTGCCTCGGATTCTTCTTGACCCAGAGCCACGAACCCATCTCCAGCGTCAGGGGAAGGAAGACTTCCTCTCTTTCGCAGGCGCGCAGGTAGAGGTGATCCCACAAGTCGCCGTGCGTCAGGTACTGCCGGCTCTGCGGCTCCAGCACGTAACGATGGTGAAGCAGCGTGTCGTCGAGGATCGCGCACAGCGCATGCATCTCCGCGAGATGCGCGATGGGCCGGGACGTGTGTGCGAAGGGAAACCAGATGCGATCGGCCAAGCCGAAGCCCGAATGGCAATCCACCGCGATGCTGAATGGACGGCCCAGCAGTTCCGCCTCGACGAGCTCGCACAGCGCGGCGCTCTCCCGCTCCATCGGCGCACCCGCCGCGCCGCGATACCAAGGCAGCGCCGCGCTCACACGCTGCCCGCCGATGAGGAAAGGTACGCGCTCGCGAGATTCCACTGGCGCATTGCGCATCAGATCGACCCCATTCGGATTCGCGCGTGTGCCGAGCCACAGTCCTCCGGGGTTGACCAGCGGCATGAACACCAGGCGCACGGTCTCCAGTTGCCGATGCAGGGTGTCGTCCCATTGCAGCCGCATCACGAGACTGCGGAGATAGGCGATGGTGACCTCCGCGCCGATGCGCTCCAGGCCGTGCACGCCGCCGAAGAATCCGACGGCCGGCGCGTCTGCGCGCTGACTGCCGAACATGAAGGCCTCGACGGCGAAGCGCTGCTGGCCCGCGTTGACCTCGCACAGCACGCGCCGCGTGATGTGCGCGCCCGCCAACTCGGCGAGCCTTTGCAGTTCCAGCAGTTCGGGCAGGTCCGTTGAAGTCACTCGCGGATGGAAGAGTCGGGTGCGCGCAGGATAGCGACACCGGCGGACATCAATACGTCACATGCGCACGCTAGCGTGGCGTGATCATGACCCGTCTCTTCCGACTCTCATCCGGCTCTCTGTGGCGCGGCATTGGCCTGGCCCTTCTGTGGGGCGCCGCCGAGTTCATCGCGCTGGCGCGCTCGCGCTGGTCCGCGCGTTAAGGCCTGTTCACACTACTTCCGGGGTCGCGAAGGTATGCCAGGACGGGCCAATCAAGGCGCGCGACGCCGCATGTGCGTTGGCACATGCAAGGAGCGCAACGCCGAGTGGCCCGTCCTGGCATACCTTCCCTTCGGGTTGTCGTGCAAAG
>NZ_JBFTJF010000035.1:0-26613 GCF_056395305.1 Variovorax sp. 10L426
GCCACGCCGCCCTTGGCATAGCGGCCGTAGTTGCCGCCGCCGCTGGCGAAGCTCTGCCAGTTGCTCGTCAGGGGCGAGTTGGCCAGGCCCATGAAGTTGCCGCCGACCAGCACGCTGCTGAACTGGTTCAGATTGGTGGTCACCGCGATCTCGGTCGGCGCCGTCATGCCGGGAATGTCCACATAGCCCAGGATCTTCATGAAGGCGGTGTTGCCCATGTTGGGCAGGCCGGGGTAGACGCCCTTCCACTCATTCCACCAGTTGTACCAGCCCGCCGGATTGTTGATGGAGCAGCCGTCGCACAGGCCGGCCAGTGCCACCACGGCAACCTGGCCCTTCAGCGCCGCGGTGTCCCACACCGTCACCAGCGCGAACTCGTTGCCGTTGGTCACCGCAACGCCCGTGGGCACTTTGTTCGGGGCAAGCATGGCCGAAGCGTTGTTGCTTGCCGTGTTGCTGCTCACCGTACCGATCGCGCCGTTCTGGAAGGCGACCACGCCTTCGGCGCAGAAGCCGGCGGCACCCTTGCAACTGCCGATGGCCACCGGGTTGCCGCTGGTGATGCCGGCGGCCTTGTAGTTCATGACGTTCGGCGTATCGATGCCCTTGCCCGTCGCCATGTCCATTTGCCAGGCAAGCTGCGGCAGCTGGGCGAACACGTTGTACATGTAGGCGGAGGTCTGAAGCAGACTCACGCCGACACGCTGCGTCGGGTCGTCGGCCGTAAAGATCGCATTGCCCTGGTTCGTGGAATAGGCCGAAGGATTGCTCGTCACGGGACCGCCGACCGACCAGTAGAACGGGACGTCCTGCGCCGGCGCGGTGAGCTTGATGTCCGTGCGCTTGGTTAGCGAGGGGCCTGTGTTGGCCGTGCCGTACGACGCGGCATCAGGACCGTAGCGGTAGGCGATGCCGGCGTCCTTGCTCAATTGCGCAGCCATCGCCGTGTAGGAAGCGGGGATGACCGTCAAGGACGAATCGACGATGTCACTGCCAGCTGCCGGAGCGGGCGCCGGTGCTGGGGCAGGCGCCGGTGCTGGAGCAGGCGCCGGTGCCGGTGCTGATGCCGATGCGACCTGACATGACTTTGCCACCATCGGCGCCGGATCGGAGCCGAAGAAGGCGTTGCTGCATGTGCCCGCGCCGCTGACGGTCTTGGTGATCCAGCTGGAACCTGCGCCATAGCGAACCGTGCTGCCGCTGGGCACGTTGAAGCTACCGCCCTCGGCGGCAATGGTGGAGTAGGACGGTGCGGGAGCAGGAGCAGGAGCCGGGGATGGCGCCGGAGCCGGGGCGGGGGCCGGGGCTGCCGATGCGACCCGGCAGGACTTGGCCACCATGGGCGCCGGATCGGAGCCGAAGAATGCGTTGCTGCACGTGCCTGCGCCGCTGACGGTCTTGGTGATCCAGCTGGAACCGGCGCCATACTGAACCGCGGTGCCGCTGGGGACGTTGAAAGTACCGCCCTCGGCGGCAACGGTCGTGTAGGCCGGTGCGGGAGCTGGCGCTGGCGCCGGAGCAGCCGTCGAATCTATCTGACAGGACTTGACCACCATCGGAGCCGGATCGGAGCCGAAGAATCCGACGCTACATGTACCCGCACCGCTGACGGTCTTGGTGACCCAGTTGGACCCCGCACCAAAGCTCACCACGGTGCCGTTGGCGACGTTGAAGCTGGCGCCCTCCGCGGCGATGGTCGTAGGCTTTGCCGCCGCAAAAACTTTGGCGTCCTTGGTCGATCCGGAGCCCGCGCTGGCCGAGCCCCCATCGGCCACCAAGGTGCCGCTGCCGTCGACGCTGGACGCCGCGGCGGTGCCTGTGCCCGTGCTGGTCCCCCCGAGGGCGCCGACGCCACTGTTTCCCCCACCTCCACAAGCTGAAAGGGTGCTTGCCGCAATAAGCAGCAGAAGCGAACTTTTATCTAGCGATTTCAAAAAAAAGACCTCGAGTTTTCAGAAGATGCCGGGTTGTACGTGGGAAGCGTCCTACCCGACAAGCTTTCTTGCAAATCCTTTCGTGATGTTTTCATAACCATAGGGTGCTGTTACAACGGTATTGCCCCGTGACTTTTTCCCTGCGAACTTCCTTATTAAATGCAAATTCTGCGTGTAACAGCAGGCAATTCGCTTTCATCATGCGGGATCAAAAAGGAGGCTTCGCCGACATCGGCCTGGCGTCGCGCCGTCTGCCTACAGCGCATTGCGGCGGCGGCGGCGTGCCGTCCGAGTCCCAAGCGAATAAGTTGTGCGGATCGGCCCGCGTCCTGGGCCCCGCACGGAAAGGAGTCGTTGAATGAGTGATCAAGGCTGGAGCAGGGGTCGGAATCTGCTGTCCGCGCTGATGGCCGCGTCGTGTGTCCTGGCGCTGACCGCGTGTACCGACCGAACCGCGAAGAACGAATCCGCCGGCCAACAGCTGGATGCCGCCGTCGACAAGACCGAGAAGGCAACCGCGGCAGCCGCCGAAAAAGCTGCCGAGCTGGCCGAAGCTGCGCGCGACAAGACCAAGGCTTACTTCAACTCGCCCGAGGTCAGGCAGGATGTCGGTGCCGTGAAGGACGCCGTGAAGAACCTTGGCGGGGCCGCGGTATCCACGACGGACGATGCCGCCATCACCATGTCGGTGTCGTCCGCGCTGGCGAAGGACCCGGAACTGAACGCTGCCCACATCGACGTCCAGACGAAGGCCGGCACGGTCCGCCTAGCCGGCGCCGCGCCCGCCGCGTCGGCAAAGGCGCGGGCGGAACAAATCGCCAAGGGCGTGAAAGGCGTCGGAGCGGTAGACAACGCGCTGGAAGTCAGGGCGATGTAGCCGCTGCCAGTTCCGGCGCGGCGTCCTTGAGCTGCAGCCATTGCCGGGCATGGTCGCGCAGGGCCTCGATCTGCAGCGCGATCAGCGCGAGTTCGGTCCGCACGAGCTGTACGGCCGGATCGGCGTCTTGTCCGTTGGGCAGCGGCGCCGGCGTCTTGTGCGACGCGAGCCTGGCCGCCGCTTCGTCCGGGTCCGACGCTGCGCGCTGCAGGCCGGTGGCCAGGACTTCCAGCAGAGTCGCCGTCTCGTCCGCCACATTCATCATGGCGATGGCCTGCGCCGGATCTTTCAGCGCCACGCGATGCGCTCCCAGAGCCGAGAGATAGCTCAGCAGCGTGTGCGACTGGATGAGAAAGCGCAGCGCCACGCCCGCGCGCGGCCGCACGAAGCCGGGCTCGCGAAACATCTCCGACACCGCAATGGCGAGCGCCGCGTCCGCGTTGTGGGCGTTGCGCCGGGCCAGCCGATAGGGCAAGTCGTCGTGCGGGCCGGAACGGTATTGCTTGGCGATCTCACGCAGATAGCCCGCATGGTTGCGCAGGGCCGTGGCGGCAAGCTCGTTGAAGCGGCGCGCCTGCCAGTGCGGCAGCACCAGCAGCATCGCGAGCCCGGCGATCAGGCTGCCGATGGCGGTGTCGATCAGCCGCGGAACGATCAGTACGCCGCCGTCGCCCACCTGGTTGAAGCACATCAGCACGAGCACGGTCATGCAGGCCGTCGCGACGAGGTAGCGTGTGGCGCGTGCCGCGAAGAAGAGCACGCCCGCAGCCACCGCCAGCAGCGACTGGAGCCAGTGCTGCGGAAACAACCCCAGCAGCGCCCAGCCGGTGACCACCCCGGCGGCGGTGCCCGCCATGCGCTGCCCCATGCGCGAGACGGTGTCGCCCCAGGTCTGCTGGCAGACGAAAAGGGTGGTCAGCAGGATCCAGTAGCCCTGCACCGGATGGATCCATTGCATGACGCCCCAACCGGCCAGGAGCGCGACGGCGAGACGCGTCGCGTGGCGGAACAGCGGCGATTGCGTCGTGAGCTGGCGCCGCACGCGCTCCACCGCGTCGCGCAAGGATCGTGGCGAGCGGTCGAGCAGGCCCATGTCGTTGCGGCCGGCCTTCGCCGACGGCTGCGTGGCGCCGGCGAGTTGGCCGTCGAGTTGCTCGAGATTGCGCGCCAGTGCCTCGACGGAGGCCAGCAGCGAAATCCGGCGCGGCTCGTGCGCATGCATGCGCTCGTGCTCGATGGCGCTGCCCAAGTCCGCCAGCGCCTGCACGGTGACGCCGTCGGCCGTGAAGGGTTCGCGCCGGGCGATCGACCGGGCGAGCCGCAGGCAGGATTGGCCCTGCAAGTCCAGCACGCGCTGGCAGCGGTACAGCAGGTCGCTGTGGAAGAAGGTGTCGGCGAGTGCGTTGTAGTCGTCATGCGACGAGCTCGCGCGCTCGTGCACGTCCTGGGCGATCAGGTAGAGGCCGCGATAGCGCGCGATGCGGCCCGTTGGCGCACGCGCGCCGATGCGGCGAAAAATGCTTTCCTTCGCGGCGTTGAGTTCGCTCACCACGTCGGCGTTGAGTTGCGACAGGGAAAGCCGCTTGCGCTCGATGTCGATGCCGCGCAAGGGCTCGAACAGCGACGCCTTGAACCGCACATAGTCGCCGAGCACCGAAAACAGCCGCACAAGGCGCGCCTGAACCGGCTGTGCCGGAAATGCGGCGCACCAACCGACCGAGAAAACGCCGTACCAGGCGGCCCCGGCGAGCAACAGGACGATCTCTTGCTGCCTGCGGGCCGCGTCGCCAGCCTGGTTCTCGATGCCGAGCGTGGTGTACATCGCGAGGATCAGCGTGGCATAGCCGATGGCCTTGTAGCGTGGCTCGACGGCGCCGAGCATCGTCAGCCAGAACGCGGCCAGCGAGAGGCCCGCGATGAAAAGGATGGGTATGCCGATGGATGTCTCCACGGCCGCGGCCGCCGCCGCGAAGCAGATCAGCGTCACGATCTGCGAGCGAAAGCGCCCCCGTCCGCTATCGTCCGTTTCGGCCAGTGCGCTCGCGATTGCTCCGAGGAAGAGCGGCGTGACCGCGTGTGGATGCCCAAGAAGCAGGCAAGTCGCCATCAGGCTTGCGAGCGTGAGAAAAACGCGCAGCGCCTGGGCTCGGCTTGTCATTTCGCGGAGCCGTTGCCGCAGCGTATCGACGGTAGAGGAGACCATCGAGAAGGTTGTGCACGATGCGTGCCACCGTGGTGTCAGTAAACGTAATGGCGGGCCGTGGGCGAGTTCCGAGGCGTGGCGGGAATGTTTCAACGGCCCTGGTTCAACCGCTGGAGACCCTGTTCGGTCAGAAACTTGCAGCCTTGGCGGTCGGAGGAGACCAGCCCATTCGACCGCAGGCGCTCGGAGATCCTGATCGCGTGGGTCGGCCGCCGCTGGGCATGCGCCTCACGGAGCGCCTGAAGGGTGTTCCACTGTTCGTCGTTGAGCTGAATCTTCTTGACCACGGGTTCTCCGCCTTGTCATGACGGTACAAAGTTTGGGACAAGCGGGGGCCGACCGCCTCCTCAAAACGATTCTTGCCTTCCCGGCGGTTTCGGGGTATTAAGGCAGGTTTTTCTGCGTCGTGCGCGCGACGCGTCATGCGGGGGCGTTGCTGGTAAAACCAGACAGCCCCACGACAAGTCCATGACAACTCCCACGAATATTCCACCGACCGCGCCGGTGCGCCCGGTTCGCGTCGCTGCCACCTTGATCGTCCTGCGCGACAGCCCTTCCGGACTGGAGGTGCTGATGCTGCGTCGCGCCGAGAAGGAAGCGGACCAGAACAGCGGCGCCGCGGTCTTTCCCGGCGGTACCGTCGACGCGAACGACCGCGCGCTGCACGCGCGCTGCATCGGTGTCGACGACGTCGCTGCCAGCCGGCGCCTCGCCACCCTGGCGAACGGCCTCGACTACTACGCCGCCGCCGTTCGCGAATGCTTCGAAGAAGCCGGATTGCTCTTCGCCCGTGATGCGGACGATCGGCTGGTGGCGCTCGACGACATGTCGCCGAGCGAAGTCGCTGCGCTGCGACTGGCCGTGGAAGAGGGCGGTGACGCGTTCCTGCGGCTCTGCGACAGCCGTGGATGGCGGCTTGCCGTCGACCAGCTCGCCTATTTCAGCCACTGGCTCACGCCGCCGGGCATGCCGCGACGCTTCGACACACGTTTTTTCGTGGCGCTGGCGCCGGCAGCGCAGAGCGCACGTCCTGACGGGCGGGAAACGGTCGAACACCTGTGGCTTCGCCCGGCCGAAGCGCTCGACGCGGCGCGCGGACTGCGGTTGATGAACGTGCAGCGGCGCATCCTGGAGCAACTCGCGGCTTTCGGCAGCGCAGCCGAGTGCATGGAGCACGCGCGCGGCTTGCGCGAAGTCCCGCTCGTCATGCCCCGCCTGGCCGACGGTCCCGCTGGTCGCAGGCCTGTGAACCCGGGTGATCCGGCCTATGACGAACTCTCGCGCATCGATCCGGACGGCCAAAACCATGGCCGCTACGAACTCACGCACGGCCTGGCGATGCGGCTTTCGCCTCGTGTGCTGCGCGTGACGGCGCAGAGCGGCGATGCCTTGGTCAACAGCTATTTCATCGGTGGCGAGCGCGACGAGTGGGCGTTGGTCACCGCCTGTCCCGACGACGAAGCCCACGCCATTGTGCTGCGTGCATCGGCACCGGGTCCGGTCCGCCAGATACTGACATTGCATGGGCTTTCAACATCGCACGGCGAGCGGCTGGAGGTCGGCGGCTGCACCCTGCGCGTGATGCGCGCGCCGGACGGCCCGGATGCGCTCGCGTGCTTTCTGCTGGAAGAAGAAAAGATGCTCTTCGTCCGCGATGCGGCTCAGCTTTCCGGGTTGACGGCGGAAGAGGTCGAGTGGCTGGCGCCGGCCAGCGGATTTCTCAGGCGGGCCTGAGCGGCGGCCTCGCCCTGGGCGAAGACGACGCGTTCTTCCAGATCGCGCGCGAGGACGCCGCAGTCGAGCGCTGAGGTGTCATGGTCGCCTTGCAGGATTCGGACGTCCAGCAGGCATCGGCGGAGCAGGGCCATCGGTAGATCAATGTGACACGGCGTCCGTTTGGAAGCCAGAGCGGCCGATTCTCAAGCGCACGATGGCGGGAAGTCTTCACGCGGCACGGATGCCCTGTTCACAGGATTGAAACAATCGCGTGCAGGCGAAGCTGGCTAACATGGGTCCCATCGACCTGACGGGGACCCAGACATGGACTCATTGGCAAGGCAGGTGGCGGTGGCGCAGGCTTGGCCGGCGTTGCCGCTTGACGCGTGGCGCGACACCTACGCCACCCTGCACATGTGGACGCAGATCGTCGGCAAGACGCGTCTCGCGCTGGCGCCGATGGAGAACCATTGGTGGCAGGTCGCTTTCTATGTGACGCCGCGCGGCCTGACCACTTCGGCCATGCCCTATGGCGACCGGAGCATCGAGGTCGAGTTCGATTTCATCTCGCACGCGCTCTCGATGCGCAGCAGCGATGGCGCGACGCACAGCTTTGCGCTCGCACCCTGCTGCGTGGCCGACTGGTTTGCGCAGTATCAGGCGGCCTTGCGGGCGCTCGGGGTCGAGCCGGTGATCATGCCTTCGCCGGTAGAGGTCGATCCCGCCATTCCTTTTGCCCAGGACCGGGAGCACACGTCCTATGACGCAGACGCCGTGAACCGCTGGTGGCGCATCGTCGCCAGCACGGATCGCGTGCTGAAGCGCTATCGCGGCGCCTTCGATGGCAAGCAGAGTCCCGTGCACTTCTTCTGGGGCGCCTTCGACCTGGCGGCCACGCGATTTTCCGGACGGACGGCGCCGCCTCATCCGGGCGGCGTGCCGAACTGTCCGGATCACGTCATGGTCGAGGCCTATTCCCACGAATGCGCCAGTTGCGGCTTCTGGCCCGGCGGCGGCGCGGTCGCCGGACCCGCGTTCTATGCCTATGCCTACCCGGAGCCGCCGGGCTACGCGACGCATGCAGTGCTTCCGGCAGCGGCTCGGTACGACCCTCAGTTGCGCGAATACGTGCTGCCGTACGAGGCCGTTCGCAACGATCCGGACCCGGAAACCGCGCTGCTCTCCTTCTTCCAGTCGGCTTTCGAGAGCGCCGCCGAGAACGGACGCTGGAGCAGGGTGCCGCTCGAACGCAGCGCCTGCGACCTCAGTTGACGATCTTCGCGATCAGCGGCACATCGGCAATGCCTGTGGCCGGCAAGCCTTGCGCGGCCTGGAACGCCTTGACGCACTTCAGCGAGGCCTGCCCGAACACGCCATCGGCCTTGATGTCCGCGCCCAGATCCGACAGCCCAAGCTGCAGCAGCCGGACATCGAGCCCGCGCGCAAGCGGCGACTGGACCGCGAGCACGCGCGATCCGGGCGGCGGCCCGTCATAGCAGCCCGGCGGCGTTGCCGACAACGTGGCCGCCGAGATCTCCTGGCCACGCACGACGAGCGGCAGTTCCAGCCCCCAGAAGCCCTGGTCGATCAAGCGCTGGAATGCGTCCATGCGATAGACCGTGGCGCGGATGTCGGGGCGCTTGTGCGTCGCCATCCAGTTCCTGCGGGCTGAAACGTAGGCCTGGATCCACGTCTTCTCGCCGGCCGCACCGACCGCACCCACCGCGGCGACGGTCTTGTCGCGAATGAGGACCCACGAGCCATGCACGCTGCTGTCGTACACCACGGCCACGCCGAGCGGCGAGACGATGCCGAGCTTGCCTGCCGTGGCATAGGCGGGCCGCCAGTAGACGTCATTGAAGAAGCCATCCTGGGTGTCGCGCATCACGGGGTCATCGGCGCATGCGCGCAGCACGTTGTGCAGCTTCATGTCGGTGTCGAGCGTGAGGTCGCGCTGCGCGAAGCGGGGGAGCGAGCTTGCGAGCCGCGCACCGAAGCGCGCGCCGTGGTTCGCGCAATAGCGCTGCAGCAGCGTCGCCAGATTGCCGGAGCCGAGCGTGGTTTGCGACCGGCCATAAGTGAGGTGCCCGGTATCGCCGTCGATCAGCGTCACCTGGCCGTAGTCGCCCAGCACGGTGCCGGTCTCGAACAGATTGACGATGGCCTGGGCACTCTTGATTTGCGTCGAGGTGAGCAGCGCGCCCACGGCTTGGACATCGGTCATGGCGTTCCCTCCGGCGAGTGCGTGTCGCTGGGGATTGCAGCAGAAAGCGCCGGAGCGGGCCATCTCTCTTTCAGGGGATGGCGTTCGACGGAAGAGAGGTGGTCGCCGCATATACTGCTTGAGTTTTTCGCCCTCCCCACAAACTCGGCAGCCGCAGCATGAGTTTCGAGTCCGTCCTGGATGCCGTCGCCGAGTTTCTCAAGACCCGACAAAGGGTCACGTACGGCCTATTGCAGCGCGAGTTCCATCTCGATCCGGCGACGCTGACCGATGTCAAGAACGAACTGATCCTCGGTCGCCGCGTCGCGTTCGACGAGGACGGCCTCGTGCTCGTCTGGCGTCCGCCGGTGGAGGAAACGCCCGCCGAGCGGCGCCAGCTCACGGTGATGTTCTGCGACCTCGTCGGGTCGACAAAGCTGTCCTCCCGCCTCGACCCCGAAGACCTGCGCGACATCGTGCGCAGCTACCACGACGAATGCGCGGCGGTCTTGCGTCCGCTCGGTGGTCATGTGGCGCAGTTCCTGGGCGACGGGATCCTGACCTATTTCGGCTACCCGGTGACCAACGAGGACGATGCCGAGCGTGCCGTGCAGGCGGGCTTGTCGATCGTGCAAACGGTGCTTCGTCTCAGCGACCGACTCGGGCCGCGCGTGGCGGGCGGGCTGGCGGTCCGCGTGGGTATTCACACCGGGCTCGTGGTGGTCGGCGGGCTCGGCGATGCGCGCAATCCGAGCAGGCTGGCGCTGGGCGAGGCGCCCAACCTTGCCGCGCACATCCAGGGCGTGGCCGAGCCGAACACGGTGCTGGTGAGCCAGGCCACGCTCGACCTGCTGCCCCTGCGCTTCGTCATCGACGATCTCGGCCCGGTGGTGCTTAAGGACCCGGCCAATCCTGTGCGCCTTGCCAGGGTCGTGGGACAACTCAACGCCGGCAATCGTCGCTTCGCGCGACCGGAACTGGAAGACCCTGCGGGTCATCTCGGCACGTTGCAGGATGCATGGAAGACCGTGTGCGGCGGCAAGGGCTTCGCCGTCTCGCTGGTTGGCGAAGCCGGTCTCGGCAAGACACGTCTTGCTGACGAGCTCTGCGCCCATGTGGAGGCGAACGGTGG
Organism: Variovorax sp. 10L426; assembly: GCF_056395305.1. NCBI lineage: Bacteria > Pseudomonadati > Pseudomonadota > Betaproteobacteria > Burkholderiales > Comamonadaceae > Variovorax > Variovorax sp. 10L426. Next base: position 10,066 of record NZ_JBFTJF010000035.1, read on the forward strand.
CAGCGTCCAGGTGCTGCGCTGCTCGGCCTTCCATCGCCAAAGCGCCTTGCATCCGGTGGCTCGCCAGTTGCTGCTGCGCGCCGGACTGAACCCCGACGCCCCCGGTGATGACGTGTTGCCGCGGTTGGATGCGATGCTGAAGGCCGACGGCATCGACCGTCCGGACGCGGCAAGACTGCTCGCCGCGCTGACCGGACCGGGTTTCGATACCGCCGCAGGTGCGCCGGAAATCCCGCCGCCGGTGTTGATGCGATCCCTGCAGACCTTGCTGCTCGATTGGTTGCGTGCCGCCGCACGTGATCGCGCGGCCTTGATGGTGTGGGAAGACGTCCATTGGGCAGATCCTTCGACGCTGGCCGTGCTGAAGCTGCTGCTCGAAGGCCCGCCGCAACCGGGCCTGTTGATTCTCGTGACCGCGCGGCCCGACTTCGTTCCGCCGTGGGACGCTCCTGCGACGACGGCCACCGTGACGCTCGATCGCATGGACGGCGCTCACATCCGACACCTGATCCAGCAAGTGGCGGCCATCCATGCGCTCGCTCCCGCGCTGGTGGAGCGCATCGCCAGCATCGCGGAAGGCGTGCCGCTGTATGCGGAGCAGATCACGCGCTCGGTGATCGATTCCGTCGTCAGCACCATGAGCATCGAGGTCCCGGCGAGCCTGCACGCGTCGCTGATGGCGCGCCTGGATCGCATGGGCCCGGCCAAGTCGGTCGCGCAGACCGCTGCGCTGCTCGGCCGCGAATTCTCGACCGACCTGCTGGGCGCTGTCTGCGGGATGAGCCCTGGCGAGATGACGCGGGTGCTGGCACATCTGACAGCGGGCGACATCCTTCAGGCCATGCCGGGCTCCGTGCCGCAGCGCTACACCTTTCGCCACGCGCTGCTGCAGGCGGAGGCCGGCGATTCGCTGCTGCGAAGCGCGCGGCAGGCGGTACACCGGCGCATCGCCGAAGTGCTGCAGGAGCGGTTCGCGAAGACCGTCGAAGTGGAGCCCGAGACCCTGGCCCGCCATCTCACGGGTGCGGGCCAGATACGGCCGGCTATCGTGCAGTGGCAGCATGCCGGCGAACATGCGCTCGCGCGTTCGGCGGTCCGTGAAGCCTTGGCGCATCTGCAGGAAGGCATGAACCTTCTGCCCGGCCTCGAATCCGGTCTCGACCGCGATGCGCTCGAATTGACGCTGCAGATTCCGCTGGCCAGCGCCTTGCGCGCGCTGCAAGGCGTCGGCGCACCGGCGACCGGCGCGGCCTACGAGAGGGCGAGTGCGCTGGCGCGCCAACTGGGCGATCAGCGTCGGCTGATTCCGGCGCTCAATGGCTTGTATTCCTACCACCTGGTGAGTGCGCAATACGCGGGCGCGCTCGACTCGGCCCAGTCGCTGCTCGATGTGGCGCGCGCCAACGGCGACGGAATGTTCGAGATGATCGGCCTGCGCGCCGTGGGTGCGGTGGCCTTGCATGTCGGCGATCCGACGACGGCCGCGACCCATCTCGAACGCTCGCTGGCCTTGTACGAGCCCGAACGGCACGCCTCGATTGCGACGCAACTCGGCATCGACCACAAGGTGATGACGTCGAACTTCCTGGCGCTGACCCGGCTGGTGCAGGGTCATGTCGACGCGGCGCTCGAAGTGCAGCGCGAGGGGCTTGCGTGGGCCGACCAGATCGATCACGCGCACAGCATCGGCCAGGCGCTCATCTTCTATTGCCTGCTGCTGGCGGTCCACGAGGACTGGGCCCATGTGCCGCCGCTGGCGGAGCGCACCATCGAGGTGGGTATCAAGCGCGGTTTTCCTGTGATGGAAAGCGGCGGGCGCTTTTTCCTCGGTGCGGCGCGTGCCTTCGATGGCGATCTCGAAGCGGGATTGAAGACCATGCGCGAAAGCTCTGTGCAGTGGTGGGCCAGCGGTATCCGCAACTACCGGCCCTTCTCCGAGTTGCTGCTGGCCCGTGCGCACGCGATGTGCGGCGACATGGACGCAGCGCGCACCTTTCTGGATGCCGCGCGCAGCGGCATCGAATCCACGGGCGAGCGCTGGATCGAGGCGGAGATGTGGCGCGTGCGCGGCGAATTGCTCGTCGAGACGCCCGAGGCGGACCTGCGGCGCGCACTGGCCGTGGCACGGGCGCAGAAGGCGACGGCTTTCGAGCAGCGTGCACTGCGCTCACTGGCGGCCGGCGGATTCGACTGAGGCTCGGTTCGCGGGCACGATCAGGCCCTGCCGCCAGAGCATCGGCCAAACGGCCAGCGTGCGGGTCTCGCCGAAGCGCTGATGCCAGGTATCGAGCAGATCGCGCAACGCCGGTCTCGATGCCAGTGGCGAGAGCCAATCACTCACCGGCTGTCCGCCCAGGAATGCGATCGGCGAATCCAGCGTCGGATGTCGAAGCGCGTCGCTCGCGCGGACCCAGCCATCCGCGAGCACGGGCTCGTGGCTCCAGCGGGCCTGCGCATCGAGTGCGAGCCGATCGTCGAGTCCTGGCCAGGGGCGTTGTGCCGACGGTGCCGCATCGACTGGCGCGGCGCGGCTGGACCAGAACGCGTCTTCGTGCCGCTCGGCCGCTTGCGCGTAGTAGCCGCCCGCGAGCCGCGCGTGCCAACGCATCGCGCGCTGCGCCTGCGCGCGATGAAAGGCCCAGGCAAGCGCCGCGTCGTCGGGGCGTCGCAGCGCGGTCCGCACGCAGGCCGCCGCCTGCACCGCCGAGCGCAGCGCTGCCGCGACGCCTTGCGACGACAGGGGATCGATGGCGAATGCCGCTTCGCCCACGCGCAGCAGGCCCGGTTCCGGCGCCGCGTCGGCTACCGCACCCGGCGTCGCATCGCACGCCAGCACCTTGCCGCATTGACGACCGGCGAGCAGATCTGCCAACAAAGGCGATGCGGCGATCAAGCCTTGATAGAGCCGCGTGCGTTCGACCGCGTCGATGCCGGCGCAATGCTGCGCATCGATGAACGCCGCGGCGGTGACGCCGCCGTTGGACAAGGGGAGCGCCCAGCACCAAGCCGACTCGCCGGCTTCGACGCGCGTGCGCGAGTCCGCTGGCGCAGGGCCCGGCCAGTCGGCGCACAAGGCCACGGTCCGCGGACCCTCGACCGGATGAGCCCTGCGTCCGCGCGCATCGATCAGTACTTCACATCGGACCGAGCCTCCTTCACGCAACGGCACATGCCAATGCGCGTCGACGCGAACAGGCGACTCGGCACTGGCACGCACGACCTGCACATCGGCGGCCCGCGCACCATCGAGCAACATCGCATCGAAGCGTTCGCGCTCTACCTGCAGGCCGGGCTCCGCAGCCTCGCTCTGCGCCATCGGGGGCGCGTTGCCGTTCCAATGGACGAGGGCGCCGCGCGTGCGCAGAAAGCCGGCATCCTCGATCTGCGCGCGCAACCCCAGCGTGGCGAGCAACGGCAGCACGGAAGGCGGCAACGATTCCCCAGCGCGCACCCGAGCGCGCGGAGGCCGATCCACCAGCACTACCCGATGCCCCAGTTGCGACAGGCGCAGCGCCGCAGCCGCCCCTGCGGGCCCGCCGCCGAGGACGCAGACCTCAGCGGAAAAAACCGGGACGCTGCTCGGAGATGCGCACATAGGCACGCAGGCAATGGTCGAGCCAGCCGCGGATGAAATCGCAGGCCACCCGCCCGCGGTGCAGGACTTCGTGATGGCAACCGCCGCCACACAGATAGCGCGCCCAGCAACTGCGACAGGGTTCCTGTCGATCGACGTGACGCGTGGCCAGCCATTGACTGCGCGCCTCGTCGTCGACACCGTCGTACACGCTGCCCATGGCCGCGCGCGGATCGTCGACGAATCGATGGCACGCGCTCAGCTCGCCATTGGCCGCGACGCCGAGATAGCCCGCGCCGGCGCCGCAGGGAAGAGGGCGGTGCGTGCCGCGGTGAATCTCCTGCATCGCGGACAGCATGTTGGAAAACGGGTAGTGCCCGCCCGCCACCGCGCGGCGTTCGAACTCGGCTGCGCAGTCGATCATCTGCGCCAGCAGGGCGTCGAGGTCGCCGGCTGCCAGTTGCAGCGAAGGGTCGCGCGCGCTCAGGCTCGGTGAAACCCCGACGGTGTGGAATCCGAGTTCCATCAGGTGCTCGATGGTCGCGCGCAGGGCGCGATGCCGTGGCGTGACCGTGACGCGCGCCGTCACTTGCATTGGCGAGCGACCATGCAGCGGTCTTTCGCCCTGTCGTGCAAGCAGCGTCGGCAGGCGCGCCACGATGCGGTCGTAGCTGCCGGTGCCGCCCAGCGTGGGGCGCAACGCATCATGCAGTTCGCGTTCGCCATCGATGCTGACGGTCACGGCGAAGCCGTGCGCGGCGAGGAAGGCGGCGTCGTCGGCGTTCAGCACCGTCGCATTGGTGGTCAGCGCGAGGCGCAGCGTCTGGCTTTTCGCGGCGGTGCGTTCCGTCGCGTACTCGGTGGCCTGTCGGAGCACCGAACGATTGAGCAGCGGCTCGCCGCCGAGAAACGCCATCTTGGCGGTGCCGCCTGGCGCCACGCCGTCGAGCAGCTGGTCGATCGCCGCGCGTGCCGTCTCCCAGGGCATGTGCTTCGCTTCGCCGCCGAAGCTCCCGCCGTCGGCATAGCAGTAGCCGCAGCCGAGGTTGCAGTGCTCGGACACGGCCAGCGCGATGGCATTGACCGGCGGCGTGTCGATCGCATCGCCGATCGCCCGCGGTTGCTCCAGCCCGTACGCTGCAAGCAACCGGCGCTCGGCGGTCGCGCCGCCTTGTCGAGCCGCTTCGATGAGTCCTCCGGCGAAATCCGCGGGCACGTCGTAGACGCGCGAAGCGTCCACCACCAGCGCGTGCGTGCCGTGTTCGGTGTCGAAGCAATGCACCTCGGTCGGCCACGTCGGCGTGCGAACGCGCCGGCCGATCGACGATACAGGCACGGTGATCTGAGTCATGGCACGTCGAAGAACGGAATGCCAATGCCGCGCGCCGCCAGTGCCAAGGCTTCGGTGCGCAGGCTGTCCATCGCAAGGCGCGACTGGTTGATCGCGGCTTGCGCGTCGTCGTAGCGCCTTTCCGCTTCGGCGATGTAGGCCGTGCGCAATTCCTTCAGCAAAGCGGCGAGCAGGTCCAGCGCCGCGCGCGCTTCGTCACGTGTGCCAGGCCGCACGTCCAGGAGATAGGGCGACGGGCCGGATGCGTGGCGATAAGTCTGCAACGCCAGCCGCACGTCGCGGAAGCGCGCGTAGTGCTGCGTGCCGTCGGTGTCGATCCGAACGGCCAACTCATACAGCTCGCGCGGGTAGATGTCCTGTTCGAGCGTCACCACGCAGCGCGCATAGGCCGTGTCTAGGGGGCCGCCCGGGCGTTCGATGCGGACGAAGTCGTCCAGCGCCTGCAGGTCGAGTGGGCGCAACGCGGGCAGCTGGATGCCCTGGATCTGGGTGGACGAAGCGAGCGGTTGGAGCACAGGCTCGTAGTGCTCACCCGGCGGGTAGAAGCCGGCACGGTCGAGTTCCCACAGCAACTGGTTGGCCCAGCGCAGATGCGTCATCTCGCTCACCGCGACCAGCGTGACGAACTGGCGTGCGGTGACGAGGTCGGCGGCCAGCGTGGGCCACGGTGCGGGCGGCGTGCCCGGCTTTGGCGAGGGCGGAGGATCCTTCAGGGAGAAGAGCGCGTAGAGATACTGGTAGGCGAGCGTCAGCTCCAGGGGCGCGAGTCGCGTGCGCAGCTCGGCGATCATCTCCTGCGGATTGGCATAGGGCTTGGCGACCGGGGCCATGGGCGGCATGTACGTCGCGCCCACTTCGCGCCCGCCGATGACATAGGCCAGGTCCTGCCAGCGATGGTTGATCTCGAAGTGGTCGAGTTGCGCAGGCCGCGCCGCGGCACGGGATGCCGGCGCACCAACCGCGCCCGCCGGGCTGCGATCGCGGCGCAGCCAATCGAGCCAGAGCACCGAATCCGTTGCGCCGGCGGGTGAGCCGTCCGGCAGGCTCTTGCCATCGCCCTCGCCGAGCACCACATCCGGGTGGTTCGATGCCCAGTAGTAGCAGGCGCAGTCGCGGAAGTCGTGCTGCCACGGATTGCACATCGCCCCGGTCAGCTCACCCGGCGGATAGGCGGCATCGATGACGCCGTTGTGCGTGGTGTAGCGGCGCCTGTATCCCTCCAGTTCGACGGGGGCCTGACCCGCGGGGCCGTCGCGCTGGATCAACGCGATCTTCAGCGGCTCGCCCGGCGCCAGGCAGCGGATGAAGCGCCAGATCAGCTCGCCGTCGTACGCGTTGCCCTGATCGTCATGGCAGGGAATGCGCTTGCCACCTTGCTCGATCCAGTGCAGATACCAGCGTCCGGCGCTCAACGCGATGCCGGTGTCGCCCTGGTACGTTTCAAGCAGCTTCTGCACCCACGGCTCGTCGCTGCGCTCCGGCAGCATCGGGTCGGCTTCGTAGTCGAGGTACTTCAGGTGGATGCCGGCCTGGTTGGGAATGGCCCCCGCCACCGGCGCCACCGGCGCGGCGACCACCCAGAACAGCAGCCCTGGAAAGAATCGCCCCTCGAGCGCGCGCACGTCGAGTTCAAGGCCTGGGAAGCAGTTCGCGACCGCCGAATCGATGCGTGAGGTCGCCGGGTTGCCGATCGCCGCTGCCCGGGCAGTGCGGTTGCGGGGCTGGATGCGGTCGTTCATCGTTTTGCCTCCGGCGTCGCCACCAGCAGATCGAGGAAGTCGATCATCATGTGATACTGCCGCCGCGAGAGCGACAAGGGAACGTAGTAGGCGTCGCGCATGTACGGCGGCATGCGCATGTCGTGCAGCACATCGCGCAGCACGCGCGGATCGCGGAATTCGGGATGGGGCTGCGGTCCGGGCTCCTGGTCCCATTGGGACAGCAAGCCGAAGGGCGGACGCAGCAGCTTGCGCACATGGTCGTGGCGGCGGCGCAGGAAGTCGAGCAGCACGACCTCGTCCATCAACTGCCCGTGAACGAACGGAACGACCTCGGTATAGGTCAGGCGATCGCCACGCACGCTGGTGGTGAATACTGAGATCGCCTGGCCCGGCGTCAGGTCGGGCACGCGGTCGATGAAGGGCTTGTCCTCGCGCGTCATGCTTTCCTTGCCGACCGCGGGCAGCCCGTCCTTGGGGACGCTCGTCGAACCCATCTTGCCCTGGTTGTCCTGGAGGGCCTCCGTGCGCGCGGCATCGAGGTTGAGCGAACTCGCGGTCTCGAACACGCGCCGGAACAACTCCACCACCTCGCACTTGACCGCTTCGAAATTCTCGGGGGTCACTTTCATCAACGGCAGGTCACGGTCCGCGAGGTCGGAGGCGACGTTGTAGAACGGCCGTCGATCGGGCGCGTACTGCGGCGGTCCGACGAACACGCGCGCGGCGGCGCCATAGCGTTCGCCACGCCAAGCCACGGACGCCGTGATCAGCGCATCGCAGGTGTCGTCCACCACGCCCCAGGCCACGCAATCGCCGTCGTCCGCGCCGTCGTAGCCGTCCTGCGGCTGCGGGTCTTCGAACAGGCCGTTGGTCATCTGGTAGCGCGAGAACACCGTGGCGTCGCTGAGGATGCGGTTCTTCGACTTGACGATCATGTGGACGCGGCCGTCTTCCTTCTTCGAGAATTCCTCGATGTCGAGCGGCCCGGTGACCGTCTGGCGATCCGGTCCGTAAGCTGCTTGCGGCGGACCGTAGACCTCGCCCGTGCCAGGTGTGAAGCGCAGCCGCAAAGCCGACAGGTCGACGCCTTCGGCTGCCTGCTCCACCGGCCGTATCCATTGCACCTTGCCGATGGGGATGGGCTTGTCGTGCAGCACCAGCGGCTGCTGCCCCGAGGTGTGCCGGCTGAAGGCCAGGAGCGCGCGTTCGCTGTGATCCTTGCCGGCGATCTCGACGCGGGCCGTGAACCCGCAGGCTTCGTCGCCGGTGCGGCGCGCGGCCTTGAGGTTGGAGGCCGTCACTTCGAGCGCCACGTGGTCTATCCCGATGCCGAGTTCCTTCAGAAGGCCGAGGGTCAACGGGCACTCTTCGAGTTGTCCGTCGTGCGGGCGCAGCAGCGTCGCCCACAGTTCGAAGAACGGTGCGACCGGACGAATCGAGCCGTCAGCGTCCTTGAAGCGGATCTCACGGGGCATGTGGGGCCGCAGGGTTCCGTCGGGCGCGATGTTGAAGCTCAAGGCGGGCTTGATGACGGTCTGCGTGCCGCCGTGCGCGGTCTTGGCGGTGTCCCATTCGAAGGCAGCCATCGGTGTCGGGCTGGCCCCGACGCGGGCGACCGCCATGGGCGGATTGAAGTAGATATTGACCAAGGTGCGCATCGGACACTCCTTCAGGTCTTCTGATCGATCGGCGGCGGCCCCCAGGGCACCGGCACGATCGGATCGCCCGCCGGAGCAGGCCACCGGCCGCCCGGCTCCGGGCAGACGCTCTGGGCGTAGCGGAACGTGTTGCCGGGGTCGTACTTGCGCTTGATCGACAACAGACGGGGAAACTGTTCGGCCCAGTAGCGCTGCCGGTAGTCGGTCTGGCTGAGGCGCGGGTAGTTCTGGTAGGACTCTCCATTGCCCATTGGATCGAGGAGCGTCATGAAGTCGTCGAGGTAGGCCTGCACCTTCTGGCGCTGCGGCTCGTCCATCCAGAACACGTCGACGAAAAGGTTCATGTCGGCGTCGCGATGCACGAAGGCCGTGTCATCGCGCGGCACGCGGTTGATGGCGCCGCCGTACGGCTCGATGGCCACGGCGGTCCACGGGTCCGGGCTCTCGGTGAAGCGCTTGCAGACCTTGCGCCATTCCGCCACCGTGAGCCGCCGCGCGATGTTGGTGGACTGCTTGTCCTCGCGCGCCAGGTCGGGGCAGGGCGGAATGTTCTCGAACAGCCAATCGTTGAGTTCGAAGTAGGTGCCGACCTTGTTGAGCTTGAGTGTGGCGCCTGTGTTGTCCATCAATGGCTTCAATGCTTTCCTGCCCTGCGCGGGCGAGCCCCAGTAGGTGCCGCGCATGACCAGCACGGGGTCGAGCTTGGGGCCGAGGCGAACCAGCGCGCCCATGTAGCCGAGCTCGGGCGGCGCGCCGCTTCGCATGTAGTCGGCCTGCAGGGCGGCCAGGGCGGCGGGCGCCTTGTCGATCGGCCATTCCAGGCCGAAACCCCAGAGCGGCGGTAGATCGCGCAACTCGTAGGTCACCTGAAGCAGGATGCCGAAGTTGTTGCCTGTGCCGCCGCGCATTGCCCAGAACAGGTCGGGATTGCTGTCGCGCGCCGCGCGCACGATGCGCCCGTCGGCCAACATCACGAGCATCTCCCGCACGTTGTCGCAGTTCATCCCGTAGAGCCGCGAGGTCAACCCGAAGCCGCCGCCCTGCATGAACCCTGCCACGCACACATCGCCGCAGATGCCGGTCGGCACGTGCAGCTTGTAGTCCGCCAGCGTCGCGTTGAGATGTCCCCAGTTGGTGCCGGGTCCGACCACCGCCACCTTGCGATCCGGGTCCACGTAGATGCCGTTCAAGCGGCTGGTGTCGATGACCATGCCGTCGTTCATGCTGAAGCCGGCCGTGCTGTGGCCACCGGAACGCGTGGTGATCCACAAACCGTATTGGCTCGCGAACTGCAGGCATTCCCAGACGTCCTGGAAGACCTCGCAGTAGACGATGAGTTGAGGAAAGCTCTGGAACGCCAGGTTGGAGAGCTGTCGCGACGCCGCGTAGGGCGCATCGCTAGGCAGGACCACCTGCCCCTGGATCTTCGCCTGCAATGCCTTCGCGGCACTGCTGTCGAAGGGGGCCGGATAGGCCGCCATGGCCTCCGCCCAGCCATGGATACGCTCTCGCCGAGCGACTTGCTTGCGACTCATTCGCCACATGGGGGATCTCCTCGTCGGCCGGCGGTGCGGCGCGATTGTGATTGTGTGTGTTTGTTGTCGAACAGGCTTGTAGCAGTGAAGCGCCACACAGGCAAGCATCGCTTTGGGGTTGTCGCGGCAATTGCATCCGTGTCATCCATGCGATGGGCGGGCGCAGTAGTATTCCGCGCAAAGGAGTTTCGTGACCCATCGATGAGTTCCGCCAATGAACGCTTGCCGCAAGCCCTGCTCGACGCCATTTCGCCGCATGGACTGATCCGGTCCTTCCCGCCGCAGGCGATCCTGATCAACGAAGGCGACACCACCGATTCGCTCTACATCGTGCTGAGTGGGCGCGTGAAGGTCTACGCGAGCTCGGAGGACGGGCGCGAGGTCGTCCTCACCGAATACGGGCCGGGCGAGTACTTCGGCGAACTGGCGATCGACGGTGAGAAGCGCTCGGCATCGATCAAGGCGCTCGAAGCCTGCACATGCCGCGTGGTCCAGGGCACCGAGTTGCGCCAGTTTCTCGCGCAGCACCCGGACTTCGCGCTGCATCTCACGCGCAAACTCATCCGCATGGTGCGTCGCCTCACCGAACAGGTGCGCAGCATGGCGCTGCAGGATGTCTACGGGCGGATGGTTCGTGTGCTGACCGACCTGTCCGACGCGGTCGGCGAAGAGCGCGTGGTGCGCCGCAAGCTGACGCAGCAGGACATCGCCGATCGCGTCGGCTCTTCGCGCGAGATGGTGAACCGCGTCATGAAGGAACTCACCGCCGGCGGCTACGTCGAGCAGCGAGACGGTCGAATCGTGATTCTGCGAAAGCTGCCGGCGGCCTGGTAGCCGATTCGGTCAGCAGCACCATCGAGGAGCATCCATGTCACTTCTTGTCGCTGGTCTCATCCTGTTTCTTGGCGTCCATTCGGTGTCCATCGTCGCCCCCGCCTGGCGCGAAGCGCAGATCGCAAGGCGCGGGGAACGAACCTGGAAAGGCCTCTATGCGCTGGTCTCGCTGGCCGGATTGCTGTTGCTGATCTATGGCTACGGCGTGGCGCGTCACGCGCCGGTGGTGCTCTACACGCCTCCGATTGCGTTGCGGCATGTCTCGCTCCTGCTGATGGTGCCGGTGTTCCCGCTGTTCATCGCGGCCTACTTTCCCGGCCGCATACAGCGCACGGCCAAGCACCCCATGCTGCTTGCCGTGAAGTTCTGGGCAACGGCTCACCTTTTGGCCAATGGAACGCTGGCGGACGTGCTCCTGTTCGGAGCCTTTCTTCTATGGGCGGTGGCTGACCGGATTTCCGTCAAGCGACGCGTCGTGCCACATGCGGTGCCCGGTGCCCCGCCGAGTCCGCTCAATGACTTTATCGCTGTCATTGGCGGGCTCGTCGTGTATGTCGCGTTCCTGTTCTGGATCCACGTCAGGATGGTCGGCGTCTCACCGCTCGGCTAACGAGCAGCGCGGGGCGACCCTTACGCCCGCACTGGTTCTACGCCTTGTTCCGCGCGCTGGTCGTGACCCACGACCAGCACGAGCCCAAACGCCACCACCGACAGCAGCGCGAGGAACAGCACCGCGTAGAAGTCGTTGCCCATGCGGTCCTTCAGCACGCCGAAGATCGTCGGGCCGATGTAGCCGCCGAGATTGCCGATCGAATTGATCCACGCAATGCCGGCCGCCGCGGCAACGCCGCTCAACAGCGCGGTGGGCACGGTCCAGAAGACGGGCAGGGCGGTGAAGATGCCGAACGCGGCCAGCGTGACGGCGGCCATCTTCGGAATGGGTGCATTGAACTGTGCCGCGGCCACGAGGCCGAAGAAGATGCAGGCAAGCGGGATCAGCAGGAACACCTTGCGTTCGCGCCGCGCGTCGGACCAGCGCGTCCAGAACACCATCGCGATCGCGCCGACGAGATAGGGGAAGGCGTTGATGAATCCGATCTCGACATTGCTCAGCCCGCCGAAGCCCTTGATGATTTGCGGCAGGAAGAAGCCGAGGCCATACAGCGGGACCGTGATGCCCATGTAGACGATGCCCAGCGAGATGACCTTCCAGTTGAGCAGCGCCTGCTTCCATGAAATCTTGTGGATCGACTCGCGATGCCGCTGTTCGGCGTCGAGCGTGGTCTGCAGCCAGTTGCTTTCCTCGGGCGTGAGCCACTTCGCATTTTTCGGGCGGTCGGGCAGGTACAACAGTACGAAGAAGGTCAGCACCAGTGCCGGCACGGCTTCGAGGATGAAGAGCCATTGCCAGCCGTGCATGCCCCAGAAGCCGTCCATGTTGAGGATGTAGCCGGAGATGGGTGAACCGATCACGGTCGAGATCGGAACGGCAAACATGAACCAGCCGACGATACGGGCGCGATAGGCAGCGGGGAACCACAGCGTGAGATAGAAGATGACGCCGGGGAAGAAGCCGGCCTCTGCCATGCCCAGCAGGAAGCGCACGACGTTGAAACTCGTCGCTCCGCCGACCCAGGCCTGCGCCATGGACAGCACGCCCCAACTGAGCATGATGCGCGCGATCCAGCGTCGGGCACCGAAGCGTTCGAGCGCGAGGTTGCTTGGTACTTCGAAGAGAAAGTAGGCGATGAAGAAGATGCCCGCCGCGTTGCCGAAGACGGTGCTCGTGAAGCCCAGATCCTTGGACATCGAGGCGCCGGCGAAGCCGAGGTTGACTCGGTCGAGATAGGCGACGAAGTAGCTGACCATGAGCAGCGGCAACAGCCGCCAGCTGATTTTCGAGATGGTTCTCTGTTCTATGGAATCCACGCTGTCTCCAAATGTTGTTGTGGGTTTGGTGCTGCCCCTGGCACAAGCGGAGGTTTATACATCGGTCCCGTTCGACGGTAAGAAAGCCAGCTGACGATCAGCTGCCCGGCGTCGCTGCTGTTCCGCGGAGACGGCACGCGCTTCATGGTCTCCGATCGATCCGACGAAGTCGACCGCCTCGCTCTTGAACTCCCCTGTGGTCACCCGCTTGCTGGTTCTCGCGTAAGGCTGAAGGCCGCGCAACAAACTGCCTTCTTTCATGCGCCCTTGCGTTGCACTTTCGGAGTTTTCCCAATTTCATTGATCTGCACGATTAATACCATTGGCCCCAGATTTTCTGCCCTTCGCCGCCAACAGGCGTGCGAGTGGCAGGCGCCTGGATGAGGGTGATTGACGGGTCGGCAGGGTCGAATCAGATCCTGCCGACCAATTTATTTGTACTTGAGGAAAGGCGCATTCCGGACTGGAAATGCGCCAGGGGAAAACATCATGACGGGATTGTTGAGTGCGGCCTTCATGTGGGGCCTCGTTCTATGGACCTTCCTTCGCGGAAGGCTGGGGTTGCCAATGGCGACCCGGTTGCGTGAGATTTCATTTCGGCCGAATGAGGCAATGTCGGCAGAACAATTGTTTGGCTGTCTGCTCAGCGCAAATTTCGCCTTGCTGATGCATGACAACTTCAATCGAGTGGCAAGTGCGTTGCCCGAGCCGCGGGTCAGGAGGCTCCTTGAGGAGCACTGGGGGATCGTGTCGCAATCGGATTGTCTGCGCCAGATCGAAGACCACGTGGAGCGGCTGGGCGTGATGTCTCTACCAGAGATGAGTGCCATTGCTGCATGGCTGAGCGAGCCGCGTTCTTCAGGCGAGCGCGCTGCAATCGAAGATTGCCACACCACCATGAAGCTCCGGGCTCGACTTGCACGTGTCGACGAATTGAGGCATAGCCATTTGAGCGTTCTGGCTTGGGATATCCAGCAACTTGCGTACTTGATTCGGCTCGCCCGTGCGGTCGATCTTGTCTCGCAAGATCACGCAGAGATCTTGTTGGATCGGTTGGCTGCGCGCGCCAGAACGCACTTTGGATCGTGGAATGACTATTCGCTCTCCGCGCTCGTCGGAGTGGGCATGCGTGGGTCGATGGAGATTTTCGAAACATCAGAGTGGGAGACGATTGCGCGCACGCATTCCGTCTTGCTGGACGAGCGGCATTCGCCCATAGGGCACGCGTCGTCGTGGTGCCATGAACAGCGGATTCCCGAGGGAGCGACCGACATGGCGGCGCGCATGGCGTTTTCGACGTCGCACATTGATTGATGGCGAATCGCTCACTGGCTCTCCTCGCCGGCCTTCTGGGTGTCGCGAGCTATTTCTTTGGCTAGCCGATGGCGATCGAGCTGTACTGGGCATGGGTGGCGTTGATCTCGCTATGTCTGGTGGGACTGACCGTCCTGCAGTTCGTCCATGCGCGCAAGCTCCAACATCGGGATGACGAGCTCGATGCAATTCTCGACGCGGTGCCGCACAACTTCTTGCCGTTGGACCGGCTCAATTCCGCAGCTGCGATATACGTACCGGCTTTCTCCAAATGCTCTTGAATGGCTTGGTCATCCTAGTCAAGAAGCAATTTCTGAATTGCCAACACTCCACTGCAGCGTGCCGATCGCACGGATCAGCTAGAGGAATGAGCAAACGATCGAATGAATTCAATGGTATTGGCCATGCGATTCAATCGATTTAGGACGATTCTGAACACAGCTGCGGGAAGCAGTCGTGCCGTCAATTGACGCCTTTGCGTGACTTTGTTCCGGGCTACCGCCTTGTGCGAATAAAGCCGGACTCGTGGCCCCCAAGCTCTCTTCAATGTCGCGCGTTGATGCCAGGGAAGGTCGTAACGCAGGTTTGTCGGAGGCGCTCAACAAGCTTGGGTGCGCGTGACCTGCAAGGATGAGTTTCGAGGCCAGAGATCACCTGCAAGCGCCTATTCGACGCCCGCTGAACGCCTGCAGTTTGCGGTAGACGTGCTCATCCCCCGCAGGCCTTGCCGTCATCGATATGCGGCTGATCCCCTGGTGGGCGTCATCCGGTGTGCCGCTTGGCGTCCGCCGTCTTCGATGGCGGCGACGCGGAACCCGGTCTCCATCGAGATCGGCACTCGCCAGGCTAGCACCCGGCCGTCCGGTCGATGACCACTGCCGCGTAGACGAGGCAAAGCCTCGGCCTCCGGGATGCGCGAGGCCGTCTCTTTTCGCACAAGGCGGCAGCCCGGAACAAAGTCACGCGAGGCGTCAATTGGTGGCGAGGCTGCTTCCCGCAGCTGTGTTTTGAGAATCGTCCCAAATCAATTGAATTGCATGACTAATACCATTGAACTCATTCGGGCAGTTGCTCATTCCTCTAGCTGATCCGGGCGATCGGCACGCTGTGGTGGAGTGCTGGCAATTCAGAAATTATTTTTTTAACTGGGAAATATCGATGAACAAGTCATTCAAGAGCATTTGGTGCGAAAAGACCGGTACATATATCGCCGCTGCGGAATTGAGCCGGTCCAGGGGCAAGAAATCCTCGTCCGCCGTCCTCGCGGCCGGACTCGGCGTCATCGTTGGCTTGTTCGCGCTGTCGGGCTCGGCGATGGCGGCTAATAGCGGCCTGCAGTTGTGCGACCCCGGCACTGGCAACGGTTGGGCGTGGGGCACGGACAGTAATTCCGCTTTGAATTGCGGGACCGGCAATGACGTGGCCTTTTCGTTGAACAACGCGGGGGATGCCACCGGAGGCAATGGCTTCACTACTTCCACTGCCCGGGTCACTGGCTATGCCAGCGGCTTGCTGGAACTGAAGGGCACCGCCGGCATCTCGATGCTAGACCGGGTGCAGATGAACAACAACAAGATCACGGACCTGGACGCCGCCACCTTGTCTGCGACCAGCACCGATGCGGTGACGGGCGCGCAGCTGCACGCGACGAACCAGAACGTGATCGCCAACACCACCGAGGTCACGAACCTGAGCAACGCGGTGGGCGGCGTGACGCGCTACTTCAAGGCCGGCGGCCTGGAGGATGGCACCGACGATGCCACGGCGTCTCTGAAATCGGTTGCGATCGGTGCCGGCGCGACTGCAACCACGGACGGCACGTCCGCCACCAACAATTGGAATAATCCTCTTGTCGCGGGGAGTGCGACGCAAGTAAATTCCGTCGCTATCGGAAGTGGCGCCCGCGCTACAGGTGGCGGTACGGCGCTCGGCGATACGGCGGTAACCAGCGCGTTTTCTGGCGTGGCGCTGGGTGCCTACACCGTGGCTGGCTCGCACGGGACCGCAGTGGGCTCAGGCGCGATGGCCCAGGGTACGGATAGTTCTGCGCTGGGGTTCAACGCTCTTGCCACTGCAAGTTCTGCGCTGGCAGTGGGTAACTATTCGACTGCCTCGGGCGCCAATTCCGCGGCACTTGGCTCGAAGGCGAATGCAACAGCGGCAAATTCGGTGGCGCTGGGCGCGAATTCGATCGCCGACCGCAGCGATGCGGTGTCGGTTGGCAATGGGACCCTCAAGCGCCAGATCATCAACGTGGGAGCCGGCACGCTGTCGGCTGACAGCACGGATGTGGTGAACGGTTCGCAGCTGTACGCGACCAACCAGAACGTGACGGCCAACGCGGCCAACATTGCGATCAACACGACGAACATCACCAGCCTGGACAGCAGCGTGACGACGGTGAACAACCGCGTCACCAGCATCGACGGCCGGGTGACCAACGTGGAAGGCTCAGTCACGAACCTGACGCAGCAACTGGACGGCGGCAGCGTTGGCCTGGTGAAGCAGGACGCGACGAGCGGCCACATCACGGTGGCCAAGGACACGGGCGGCATGTCGGTGGACTTCACCGGCACAGATGGTGCACGTGTGCTGAGCGGCGTGGCTTCGGGCAAGCTGGCGGTCGACAGCC
>NZ_JBFTJF010000036.1:0-25234 GCF_056395305.1 Variovorax sp. 10L426
CTACAAGGCCAAGACGGTGATCGTGAACAAGCGAAGCATGGCCGCGGGCTACGCGGGGCTGGACAACGAGCTGTTCTACATGGACAAGACCATGATGGTCTTCGGCGACGCCAAGAAGGTGGTCGAGGACATGGGCAAGGCGATCGAGTAGAGCCACCGCACACGGCCGCGATCAATCGCCCCCCGGCCCAACCGCGAGACCGTGGCGACACGGTCTCGCCGCATTTTTTCAAACCAAGAATTTCGCTTGAGGAGACTCACTGTGACTGATCGCCCCTGGCTCGGAAGCTACCCGCAAGGCGTGCCGGCCGACATCGATGCCTCGCACTATCCATCGCTCGTCGCGCTGATGGAGGAAAGCTTCACCAAGTACGCCGACCGCACGGCCTACAGCTTCATGGGCAAGGACGTGACCTATGCCGAGGTCGACCACCAGAGCCGCGCTTTCGCCGCCTACCTGCAGGGTCTCGGCCTCGCCAAAGGTGACCGCGTCGCGGTCATGATGCCGAACTGCCCGCAATATCCGATCTCGGTGTCGGGCCTGCTGCGCGCCGGGCTGATCCTGGTCAATGTCAATCCGCTCTACACGCCGCGCGAACTGGAGCACCAGCTCAAGGATTCGGGCGCCAAGGCCATTGTGCTGATGGAGAACTTCGGCACCACGCTGCAGCAGTGTCTCGCGAACACGCCCGTCAAGCACATCGTGCTGGCCTCGATGGGCGACCGGCTGGGCTTGCTCAAGGGCGCGATCGTCAATTACGTGGTGCGCAACGTCAAGAAGATGGTCCCGGCGTTCAGCCTGCCCGGTGCGGTGCGTTTCAACGACGCGCTCGAGAAGGGCGCGACGCGCACGGTTCAGCCCGCAGCCATCGGACCCGACGACGTCGCGGTCCTGCAATACACGGGCGGCACCACGGGCGTGTCGAAGGGCGCGGTGCTGCTGCATCGCAATGTGATCGCCAACGTGCTCCAGTCCGAAGCCTGGAACGATCCGGTGATGCAGAAGGTGCCGGCCAACGAGCAGCCGACCAGCGTGTGCGCGTTGCCGCTGTATCACATCTTCGCCTTCACCGTGAACATGATGCTGAGCATGCGCACGGGCGGGAAGCTGATCCTGATCCCGAATCCGCGCGACATCGCGGCCGTGCTCAAGGAACTGTCCAAGCACACCTTCCACAGCTTTCCGGCGGTCAATACGTTGTTCAACGGCCTCGCGAACCATCCCGACTTCAACACCGTGAACTGGAAGAACCTGAAGGTTTCCGTGGGAGGCGGGATGGCGGTCCAGGGTGCCGTGGCCAAGTTGTGGCTGGAGAAGACCGGCTGCCCGATCTGCGAGGGCTACGGCCTCTCGGAAACCTCGCCCTCGGTCACTTGCAACCCGACCACCAGCATCGCCTACACCGGCACCATCGGCGTGCCGTTGCCGAGCACCTACGTGAAGCTGCTCGATGACGACGGCAACGAGGTGCCGCTGGGCGCCGCGGGCGAAGTCGCCGTCAAGGGGCCGCAGGTGATGGCCGGCTACTGGCAGCGGCCGGACGAAACGGCGAAGGTCATGACCGCCGACGGCTACTTCAAGACTGGCGATATCGGCGTTGTCGATGAGCGCGGCTATTTCAAGATCGTCGATCGCAAGAAGGACATGATCCTGGTCTCGGGCTTCAACGTGTACCCGAACGAGATCGAGGATGTGGTGGCGCAGATCCCCGGCGTGCTCGAATGCGCGGCGGTGGGCATTCCCGATGACAAGACCGGTGAGGGCGTGAAGCTCGTCATCGTCAAGAAGGACCCCGATCTCACGGAAGCGGCGGTGCGCGAGTTCTGCCGCGCCAACCTCACCGGTTACAAGCAGCCGCGGGTGATCGAATTCCGCACCGACCTGCCCAAGACCCCGGTCGGCAAGATCCTTCGCCGCGAACTGCGCGACGTCAAGAAGTAACAGTAAGGGTTCCGCCGAAGACGCGAGCCGGCATCGCTCTTGCATATTGGGGATGAATGTTCCGATTCATCCTCACCCGAGCGAGCCTCCTCGTGCCGACCTTCATCGGCATGACCCTGCTTGCCTTTTTCATGATCCGGCTGGTGCCGGGCGACCCCATCGAGACGCTGGCGGGCGAGCGCGGCATCGACCCCGCCCGCCACGCGGTACTGCTCAAGGAGTATGGGCTCGACAAGCCGCTCTTCACGCAGTACGGCATCTATATCGGCCGAGTACTTCACGGCGACCTGGGCAAGTCCATCATCACGCAGGAGCCGGTGATGAACGAATTCCTCGCGCTGTTCCCGGCTACGGTGGAGCTTGCAGTCTGCGCGATCCTTTTCGCGCTGCTCCTCGGCATCCCGGCGGGGATTGTCGCGGCGGTGAAGCGCAATTCGCTGTTCGATCACGGGGTGATGGCGACCTCGCTCACCGGCTATTCGATGCCCATCTTCTGGTGGGGTTTGTTGCTGATCCTGTTCTTTTCGGTGCAACTCGGCTGGACGCCGGTGTCGGGCCGAATCTCCGTGCAGTACTACATCGAGCCGGTCACCGGCTTCCTGCTGATCGATTCGTTGCTTTCCGATGACAAGGGCGCCTTTCTTTCGGCCGTGCAGCACCTGATCCTGCCGGCGATCGTGCTCGGCACCAACCCGCTCGCCGTGATTGCGCGGATGACGCGCTCGGCGATGCTCGAAGTGCTCGGCGAGGATTACATCCGCACGGCGCGCGCCAAGGGCCTCGCGCCGCTGCGCGTAGTGGGCGTGCATGCCCTGCGCAATGCGCTGATCCCCGTGATCACGGTCATCGGCCTGCAGGTCGGCGTGCTGTTCACTGGTGCCATCCTGACCGAGACCATCTTTTCGTGGCCCGGCGTCGGAAAGTGGCTGATCGAGGCCATCGGCCGGCGCGACTATCCGGTGCTCCAGGGCGGCATGCTGCTGCTCGGCGTGATCGTGATGCTGGTCAACGTGCTGGTCGACCTGGCCTACGGATTCATCAATCCGCGCATCCGGCAGTCACGATGAGCGCCGTCTCCGTTTCTACCGAAAGGCAATCCGCGCCACCCGGTCCGTGGCGCGAGTTCTGGACTTCGTTCTCCGCCAACCACGGCGCGGTGATCGGGCTCGGCATCATCGTCTTCCTGCTCCTGGTGGCGTTGTTCGCGCCGTGGATCGCGCCGCATGCGCCCAACCAGACCGACAGCACGGCCTTCCTGCTGCCGCCTGCCTGGCAGGACGGCGGCTCGGTGACGCATTTCCTGGGTACCGATGCCATCGGCCGCGACGTTCTCTCCCGGCTCATGTTCGGCGCGCGGCTTTCGCTGTCGATCGGGGTTGCGGTGGTGGCGATTTCCGTCGCCGTGGGCATCGCGCTGGGCCTCGTCGCCGGCTTCCTTCGCGGCGTGCTCGAGATCGCGATCATGCGGTTCATGGACGTGATCCTCACGCTGCCGAGCCTGCTGCTCGCGATCGTGATCGTCGCGATCCTCGGGCCGGGCCTGATCAATGCCATGCTCGCGGTCGCGATCGTGGTGCTGCCTCACTACGTGCGCATCACGCGGGCGGCCGTCATCTCCGAGATCTCGCGCGACTACGTGACCGCCGCGCGCGTGAGCGGCGCCGGCACGCTGCGACTGATGTTCCGCGAGGTCCTGCCCAACTGCGCCGCGCCGCTGATCGTGCAGGCGTCGCTCGGCGTGTCGACCGCGATCCTCGATGCGGCAGCGCTGGGCTTTCTCGGCCTCGGCGCGCAGCCGCCGTCGCCCGAATGGGGAACGATGCTGGCTGACGCGCGCGAATTCGTGCTGCGCGCGTGGTGGGTTGTTACTTTTCCGGGCCTCGCGATCCTTGCGGCGGTGCTCGCGTTCAACCTGCTGGGCGACGGCCTGCGCGACGCCCTCGACCCCAAACTGAAGCGCTGACATGCCGTTGTTGGACATACGCGATCTGCATGTGGAATTCCCCACGCAAGGCGGCACGCTGCATGCCGTCGATGGGGTGAGCCTGCGACTGGAGCAGGGCGAAGTGCTCGGCATCGTCGGCGAATCGGGCTCGGGAAAGAGCGTCACGATGATGGCGCTGATGGGACTCATCGGCTGGCCGGGGCGCGTGCGTGCGGAGCATCTGCGCTTTGCAGACCACGATCTGCTCGGCATCTCCGACAAGGCGCGGCGCGGTCTGGTCGGCAAGGACGTCGCGATGATCTTCCAGGAGCCGACGACCAGTCTCAATCCGTGCTTCACCATCGGCTGGCAGTTGATGGAGACCTTGCGCCTGCATCTGAATCTCGACAAGCGCGAGGCGAAGAAGCGCGCGACCGAACTGCTTGAACAGGTCGGCATTCCGGCAGCATCGTCGCGTCTCGGAAGCTATCCGCATCAGCTCTCCGGCGGCATGAACCAGCGCGTGATGATCGCGATGGCCATTGCGTGCAACCCGCGTCTGCTCATCGCGGACGAGCCGACCACGGCCCTCGACGTGACCATCCAGGCCCAGATCCTCGACCTTCTGCGCAGCTTGCAGAAGGAGCGCGGCATGGGCTTGGTGCTGATCACGCACAACATGGGCGTGGTGAGCGAGATGGCGCAACGCGTGGTCGTGATGTATGCGGGACAGGTGATGGAAGAGCGCGACGTTGTCGATCTCTTCGCAGCGCCGCAGCATCCATACACATCGGCGCTGCTTGCGGCGCTTCCGGAGCGTGCGGCCGGCGAAGGGCGCCTCGCGACCATCGCGGGCGTGGTGCCCGGCGTGCACGACCGCCCGGAAGGCTGTCTCTTCGCGCCGCGCTGCACCTATGCCACCGCGCATTGCCGCGCGGAGCGGCCCGCGCTGCGCGAGTGGATGGGCGGACAGGTGCGTTGCCACTACCCGCTCGGCGACCTCCATCGCGATGAGGCGCGGGCGCGAGACGGTGCGCAAGTGGTGGAGTTCGTGCGATGAACGACATCGTCGTCGAAGCGCAAGGCTTGCAGCGGGTCTACGCCGTGCGGCGCGGGCTGTTTCACGCCCCGGCGCACCTGCAGGCGGTCGGCAACATTTCCTTCAGGCTCGAAAAAGGCCGCACCCTCGCCGTCGTCGGCGAATCGGGCTGCGGCAAGTCGACGCTCGCGCGCATGGTCGCGCTGATCGAGAAACCGTCGGCGGGTTCGCTGACGCTGGTCGGTACCGATGCCGTCAACCCGCCGCCCAGCCGCAAGCGCGAACTGCGACAGGCGGTGCAGCTCGTGTTCCAGAACCCCTACGGTTCGCTGAACCCGCGCAAGAAGATCTCGGCGGTGCTCGAGGACCCGCTCGCCATCAACACCACGCTGGGCAAGGCCGAACGCGTGTCAAGGGCCCGCGAGATGCTCGCCCGCGTCGGCCTGCGTCCGGAATACGCCAACCGCTATCCGCACATGTTCTCGGGCGGCCAGCGCCAGCGCATCGCGATCGCGCGGGCGCTCATGCTCGACCCGCGCCTGCTGGTCGCCGATGAGCCTGTGTCGGCGCTCGACGTGTCGATCCAGGCGCAGGTGCTGAATCTGCTTGCGGATCTGCAGGCGGAGCTGGGGCTGTCGTATCTCTTCATCTCTCACGACCTCGGCGTGGTGCGCCACATCGCGCACGATGTGCTGGTGATGTACCTCGGCCATGCGGTCGAGCAGGGCCCGAAGGCGCGCATCTTCGCGCGGCCGCTGCATCCGTACACACAGGCGCTGCTCGCGTCGACGCCGGGACTCGCCACCGAGCGGATCGTGCTCAAGGGCGAGTTGCCCTCGCCGCTGGCGCCGCCGCCGGGATGCGTCTTCAACACGCGATGCGCGCACGCCACGGAGCGCTGCCGTTCGGAGCGGCCGCTGCCGCGGCTGCTCGACGAGCGCGCGGTGGCCTGCCACCATGCCGAGAAGTTTCTTTCCCCGCCCGCGTCCGCGCGGCCACAAACCTGAAGGAGTCGAGTCCATGTCCCCCACTTCCAAACTCACGCGCCGTCTTCGCGCGGCTGCGCTGCTTGCTCCGGCGGCGCTGGCGCTGGCCTGCGGCGCCGCGTCGGCAAAGACGCTGGTTTTCTGCTCCGAGGGCAGTCCCGAGAACTTCTATGCGGCGGTGAACACCACGGGCACGTCCTTCGATGCCACCACGCAGGTCTACGACAACCTCGTCACATTCGAGCGCGGCACGACCAAGGTCGTCCCCGGACTCGCCGAAAGCTGGACCATCTCGCCCGACGGCCTGGAATACACCTTCAAGCTGCGCAAGGGCGTGAAGTGGCACAACACCTCGAAGAGCTTCAAGCCGACGCGCGACTTCAACGCCGACGACGTCATGTTCATGATCGAGCGACAGTGGAAGGAGGATGACCCGTTCTACAAGGTCACGAGCACGAACCACTCCTACTTCAATGACATGGGCATGCCCAAGCTGCTGAAGTCCGTCGACCGCATCGACGACTACACGGTGAAGTTCGTGCTCAACAAGCCGGAAGCGCCCTTCCTGGCCAATCTCGCGATGCCCTATGCCGGCATCCAGTCGAAGGAATATGCGATCGCGATGCTGAAGGCCGGCACGCCCGAGAAGATCGACCAGGACCCGATCGGCACCGGCCCGTTCTACCTCGTGCAGTACCAGAAGGACGCGATCATCCGCTTCAAGGCCTTTCCGCAATACTGGGGCGGCAAGGCCAAGATCGATGACCTGATCTTCGCGATCACGCCCGATGCCTCGGTGCGCTGGGCCAAGCTGCAGAAGGGCGAATGCCACGTGATGCCCTATCCCAATCCGGCGGACCTCGACGCGATCCGCAAGGATCCGAACGTGCAGGTGCTGGAGCAGCCGGGCCTGAACATCGGCTACCTCGCCTACAACACGCAGAAGAAGCCCTTCGACGACGTGCGCGTGCGCAAGGCGATCAACATGGCGATCAACAAGAAGGCGATCATCGACGGCGTCTACCTCACCACGGGCGTCGCTGCCAAGAACCCGATCCCGCCGACGATGTGGTCCTACAACGACGCGATCAAGGACGACCCGTACGACCCCGAAGCCGCGAAGAAGCTGCTGGCGCAGGCCGGCTACCCCGATGGCTTCACCACCGACCTGTGGGCGATGCCGGTGCAACGTCCCTATAACCCGAACGCCAAGCGCATCGCCGAGCTGATGCAGGCCGATCTCGCGAAGGTCGGCGTCAAGGCCGAGATCAAGTCCTTCGAATGGGGCGAGTATCGCAAGCGCATGCAGGCGGGAGAGCATCAGATGGGCATGCTCGGATGGACGGGCGACAACGGCGATCCGGACAACTTCCTCTACACGCTGCTGGGTTGCGCGTCGGCGCAATCGAACGGCAGCAACGTCGCGAAGTTCTGCTACAAGCCCTACGAGGATCTGGTCGTGAAGGCCAAGAACGTGCCCAAGCAGTCCGAGCGCGAGGCGCTCTACAAGCAGGCGCAGGTGATCTTCAAGGAGCAGGCGCCGTGGTTCACCATTGCACATGCCGTGCAGCTGAAGCCGGTGCGCAAGGAAGTCGTCGACTTCAAGCTCAGCCCCTTCGGCCGCCACACCTTCTACGGCGTCGACATCAAGCAGCCGTGAAGTCATGATCGCCATCGTTGCGGCGATGCATGAGGAGTTGGCTGCGCTGCTCGCGCTGATGCCCGACGAGCAGCGCATCCCGGTCGCCGGTCGCGACTTCTGGGTCGGCCACCTTCACGGGCAACCCATCGTTGCCGTTCTGTCGCGCATCGGCAAGGTTGCAGCGGCCACGACTGCGACGGTGCTGCTGGAGCGCTTCGGTGCAGAGGCGATCATCTTCACCGGCGTCGCGGGCGGCCTGGCGTCGGGCGTGGAGGTCGGCGACGTGGTCGTGGCCACCAAGCTTCTCCAGCACGATCTCGACGCCTCGCCGATCTTTCCGAAATACGAGGTACCCTTGACCGGCCACGCACGCTTCGCGGCCGACACCGCGATCAGCGATGCGTTGGCGGCCGTCGCCGCCGACGTGCTGCGCGATCCGGTGGCATTGCTGGGCCAGAAAGTCGCCGAGGACTTCGACCTGACTGCACCGAAGGTGCATCGCGGCCTGCTGGTGAGCGGCGACCGATTCGTGTCGACCGCCGCCGAAAGCGACGCGTTGCGCCGCGCGCTGCCCGATGCGCTCGCGGTGGAGATGGAGGGCGCGGCGGTGGCGCAGGTGTGCCACGACTTCGGCGTGCCCTTCGCCGCGGTGCGGACGATTTCGGATCGTGCCGACGACGAGGCTCACGGCGATTTCACGCGCTTCGTCTCGGCGGTGGCGAGCCGCTATAGCCTTGCCCTGGTCAGCACCTGGCTCGCGACGCTCTCACAGGAGTAAGCACCACCCCGTTTCCCGTTCCAGAGCACCCGAGGAACCGGCTTCGCCGGGCCGCCGGGTGCGCCCCCTTGAGGGGGAGGCGGCTACACGAAGTGAGCAAGCAACGGGGGTGGGCTATTTCAACCAGCCCCGCCGGCGGAAGTACCACATGGGCACCAGCGCGCTCGCGACCATCAGCACGATCGCGTAGGCGTATCCGTAAGTCAGGTCGAGTTCGGGCATGAACTTGAAGTTCATGCCGTAGACGCTGGCGATCAAGGTCGGCGGCAGCAGCGCCACGCTCGCGACCGAGAAGATCTTGATGGTCTTGTTCTGGTTGATGTTGATGAAACCGACGGTCGCATCCATCAGGAAGTTGATCTTGTCGAAGAGGAAGGCCGTGTGGCTGTCGAGCGACTCGATGTCGCGAAGAATCTGCCGGGCCTCTTCGAACTGCTCGGCATTGAGCATGCGGCTGCGCATCATGAAGCTCACGGCGCGGCGCGTGTCCATCACGTTGCGGCGGATGCGGCTGTTCAAGTCTTCCTGTCGCGCGATGAGGCCGAGCACCTCGCCGGCCAGTTCGTCGCTCACGTTGCCCGACAGCACCTTCTTGCCGGCGGACTCCAGCTCGTCGTAGATGTTCTCGAGCGTGTCGGCGGAGTATTCGGCGTCGGCGTCGAACAGCTTCAGCAGCACTTCCTTCGCGTCCTCGATCAATCCCGGGGCGCGGCGCGCGCGCATGCGCACCAGGCGGAATACCGGAACGTCCTCGTCGTGAATCGAGAACAGCACGCCGCGGCTGCGCAGTTCGGTGTTGTGCTGGTTGAGGATGAAGGCGACGCGGACCGAACGGGGGTTTTCGTCGTCGTCGATCAGGAAGTCGCTGCGAATGTGAAGTTCGCCGTTGTCTTCCTCATAGAAGCGCGCCGACTCCTCGATGTCTTCGTCCATCGCGTCTTCCGGGATGGACAAGCCGTAGTACTGCTTGACCCAGCGCTTTTCCTCGACGGACGGCGACTCGAGGTCGACCCAGATCGGCTGGAACTTGGACAGCTCTTCGAGGGCCTCGATCTCTTCCTGGACGAGGCGGCCGTTGGCGAGCGTGAAGATGTTGAGCATGGCTCACTTCCTGAAATGTCTGGCGGTGGGGGCGAGGGGATGGGGCGCTTTCAATTCCCTCGTCCACGGCGCGTCAGAAGGGAAGTGAAAGCTGCCGAGACGGGACGATTTCCAAGGTGGTTTCTCCGGTTTGCAGCGAGGCGCGATTATGTCATTCGGGCCTGTCGGGATCATGTCTTCATCTGGATGGACATCCAGTACAGTTGCAGCGATGCACAGTGTTGCGACACCCGTATCCAAGAATCCGGCGGAGCGCCTTGCCGCGGCGCTCGCACAACTCAACGACGAGCAACGTGCGGCGGTGCAGCATGGGCTCGATGCCGCCATCGGCGGAACGCCGGAAGACGAGCGGCCCCTGCTCGTGATCGCAGGGGCAGGCTCCGGCAAGACCAGCACCCTCGCGCACCGTGTGGCGCACCTGATCGCCAGCGGCACCGATCCGCAACGCATTCTGCTGCTGACGTTCTCGCGCCGGGCGGCGCAGGAAATGGCGCGCCGCGCCGGGCAGGTGGTGGTCCGCGTGCTGGGGCTGGCCTCCGATGCGCCGCCGGCGCTGCCCTGGGCGGGCACCTTCCATGGCGTCGGCGCACGGCTCTTGCGCGAATACGCCGCGCAGATCGGGCTCGACGAGAACTTCACGATCCACGATCGTGGCGACGCGGAAGACCTGATGGGCCTGGTGCGCAACGACATCGGACTGTCCACGACGGCGCGGCGATTTCCGATGAAAGGCACGTGCCTGTCGATCTACTCGCGCACGGTCAATACTTGTGCGCCGCTGGCAGACGTGCTCAAGCAGGCCTTTCCCTGGTGTGCCGAATGGGAAGCCGAACTCAAGCGGCTGTTCGGCGCGTATGTCGAGGCCAAGCAGCAACAGCATGTGCTGGATTACGACGACTTGCTGCTTTATTGGGCCGAGATGATGGGCGAGCCGACCCTGGCCCGGCAGGTCGGCGAGCGCTTCGACCATGTGCTGGTCGACGAATACCAGGATACGAATCTGCTGCAGGCCGCCATTCTGCGTTCGCTCAAGCCCGATGGCCGCGGCGTGACGGTCGTGGGGGATGACGCGCAGTCGATCTACGCGTTCCGCGGCGCGACCGTGCGCAACATCCTCGACTTTCCGCAGCACTTCAGCCAGTCGGCGCGCATCGTCACGCTCGAACGCAATTACCGGTCGACGCAGCCGATCCTGGACGTGTCCAACGCAGTCATCGCCGCGGCCGCGGAACGACACGCCAAGACGCTCTGGACGGACAAGCCCTCGGCCGGACGGCCCCAACTCGTGCTGGTGCCCGACGAGGCCGAGCAGGCGCGGTGGGTGGCCGACCGCGTGCTCGCGCACCGTGAGGGCGGGCTGGCGCTGAAATCGCAGGCCGTGTTGTTCCGGACGTCGACGCACAGCGCGGCGCTCGAACTGGAATTGGCGCGGCGCAACATTCCCTTCGTCAAGTATGGCGGCCTCAAGTTTCTCGAAGCCGCGCACGTCAAGGACATGCTCGCCGTGCTGCGTTTCGCGCAGAACCCGCGCGGGCGCATGGCGGGCTTCCGCGTCACGCAGCTGATTCCGGGCATCGGTCCCGTGACCTCCACGCGCTTGCTCGACGCGATGGCCGAGGCGTCCGATCCGGGCGCGGTCGTGCAGTCTTTCGTACCGCCGGCGCCCGCGAAAGACGAGTGGGCGCGATTCGCCGGCATCTACGCGGCGCTGCGCGACCCCGCGCTGGCCTGGCCGGCGGACATGGACCTGGCGCTCGAGTGGTATCTGCCGCATCTGGAGCGGCTCCATGACGATGCCGGCCTGCGGCGCGGCGACGTGGAGCAACTCGCCCGGCTGGCCGCCGGCTACGCGTCGCGCGAGCGGTTCCTGACTGAACTCACGCTCGATCCGCCCGAGGCCACGAGCGACCGGCCTGGCCCGCCTTTGCTCGACGAGGACTACCTCATCCTTTCCACCATCCACTCGGCCAAAGGCCAGGAGTGGACGTCGGTGCACGTGCTTAACGTGGTCGACGGCTGCATTCCGGCCGACGTGGCCCAGGGCGCGCAAGAACTCGAGGAGGAGCGGCGGTTGCTCTACGTGGCGATGACCCGCGCGCGCGATCACCTGCATCTGCTGGTGCCCCAGCGCTTCTACGTCACGCAGCAGGCCGCGCGCGGCGACCGGCATCTGTACGCGGGGCGCACGCGTTTCATCACGGCGGCCGACGCCCAGCGCTTCGATCGGCAAACCTGGCCGCCGGCACCCGAGCGGGCGCCGCACGTTCCACCGCCCGCCGCCACGATCGATCTCCTCAGCCGCATGCGGGCTGCCTGGCGCTGAAAGCCTTCACGGCCCTCTCGTCGGCGGGGTCGCCCGGGCGTTCTTGACATGCCGGACGGAGTGTCGATGCGATCGGTCACGCCTGTACTGCGGGCGCCGAGTGCTATCAGATCGATAGCGATTCCACGTCGTGAATTGGCCTGCCTCAAGGGCCAACCTCAAAGTGATTGCAATTCGATGACAGCATGGGCATAGTGAACCGACCTTCCCGCATTTCCCTCTCTCATTTCCCTCTCTCTTCTCTCCCTTTCTCTCCCACTGCCTTGATTCCCCGGCCACGCTTCTCTACCAAAGAGGCGCGGCTATTTCCCCAACCGTCAATTCCAGGAGGTCATTCATGAATTTGACGATCAGCGGTCATCACCTCGACGTCACCCCCGCCCTGCGCAACTACGTTACGAGCAAGCTGGACCGGATCACCCGCCACTTCGACCAGGTCGTCGATGTCAAGGTGATCCTCACGGTGGAAAAGCAAAAGGAAAAGGAACGCCGGCAACGAGCCGAGTGCAATATTCACGTCAAGGGCAATGACATGTTCGCGGAGTCGAGCCACGCTGATCTCTACGCTGCTGTCGACGAACTGGTCGACAAGCTCGACCGGCAGGTCGTTCGCCACAAGGACCGCCTGCAGGATCACCATCACGAAGCGCCCAAGCGTGTGATGTAGTTCCACACTTCGGGCAAATACTCTTGCGGGCCGCTTTCGAGCGGCCCTTTGCTTTTTGCGGGGTGGGTGCATAATCGCCCCCGCCCCGCATCAACATGAACCGACTCGCGTCCATCCTGCCGCCCGCTCAAGTGCTCGTGAGCGTCGACGCCACCAGCAAGAAGCGTGCTTTTGAAGAAGCCGGCCTGCTGTTTGAAAACCTGCATGGCCTCGGCCGCGCCCTCATCACCGACAGCCTCTTTGCGCGCGAGCGCCTGGGCTCGACCGGCCTGGGCCACGGCGTTGCCATCCCGCACGGCCGCATCAAGGGGCTCAAGTCTCCAATGGCCGCCGTGTTCCAGCTTGCCAACCCGATCGGGTTCGACGCGCCCGATGAGCAGCCCGTGGTCTTGCTCATCTTCCTGCTCGTGCCCGAAGCGGCAACCCAGAAACACCTCGAAATACTTTCCGAGATCGCCGAGCTCCTGAGCGACGCCAACCTGCGCGAGCAGATCAAGTCGAGCACGGACGCCGCGGCGCTGCATGCCCTGATCGCAGGATGGCAGTCCGCCCAGGTCGCCTGAAGCGGTCAAGCGCAGGACGGGCCGGGCCATGAAGCCGACCGTCATCAGCGCCGACGCGATGTTCGAGGAGTTCCGCGGGTCGCTCCGGTGGGAGTGGCTTGCCGGACTGGGCGCGTCCGAGCGCCAGTTCGACCCCGACGTCATCAGCCGCGCCCAGTCGGCCGCCGACCTGGTGGGCTATCTCAACTACATCCATCCGTACCGCGTCCAGATCCTCGGCGCCCGCGAGGTTGCCTACCTGACGCGCGGAACCCCGGACGACTGCGTGCGACGCGTCGCGCGCATCGTCACTCTCGAACCGCCGATGCTCGTGCTGGCCGACGGTCAGCCCGCGCCGGACGCGCTGCTGTCGATCTGCGAGCGTGCGCAACTGCCGCTGTTCGCTACGCGCGAGTCGTCGGCCTTCGTGATCGACCTGCTGCGCGCCTATCTCTCGAAGCATTTCGCCGAGCGGACCTCGATGCACGGGGTCTTCATGGACATCCTGGGTCTGGGCGTGATGATCACGGGCGAATCCGGGCTCGGAAAAAGCGAGCTCGGCCTGGAACTGATCTCGCGCGGCAACGGCCTGGTGGCCGATGACGCGGTCGATCTCTACCGCATCAACCAGACCACGCTGGAAGGCCGCTGCCCGGAACTGTTGCAGAACCTGTTGGAAGTGCGCGGAATCGGCCTCCTGGACATCCGCGCGATCTTCGGCGAGACGGCCGTGCGCCGGAAGATGCGGCTCAAGCTGATCGTCCACCTGGTGCGGCGGGACAGCTTCGAGCGCGACTACGAGCGCATGCCGTCGGCACCGCTGACGCAGGACGTGCTCGGCATTCCGGTGCGCAAGGTGATCATCCAGGTCGTGGCCGGCCGCAACATCGCCGTGCTGGTCGAGGCCGCCGTGCGCAACTCGATCCTGCAATTGCGCGGGATCGATACCTATGCCGATTTCGTCGCTCGCCACCACAAGGCGATGGAAAGCGCACGAGAGGATGACTAGCTCGCCCCCAGGTTGCCCGGCACTTTGTGTCCGGGCGCCCACCCCCTACCGGGGGCGCAGTCAGCGGCCCGGCGAAGCCGGTTCCGCGACTGCCCACGAAGGGGCGCGCTTCGCGCAGCCGAAGAAAAATACAAAACGCCTGTTCCCTCGGCCAGCGCAGCCAGGCCCGTTGGTGAAACACCGCGGAACCGGCTTCGCCGGGCCGCTGGTGTTGCCCCCGGTAGGGGGTGGGCGCCCGGACACAAAGTGCCGGGCAACCTGGGGGCGAGCAAGCTAGCGCTTGCTCACGCAGTCGCCGCAAAGGCCGTAGAGCGACATCGCGTGGTCTTGAAGGATCCAGCCCTTGTCCTTGGCGATCATCTGCTGGCGTCGCTCGATTTCGGCGTCGTAGAACTCCTCCACCTTGCCGCAGGACGTGCAGACCAGGTGGTCATGGTGCTTGCCTTCGTTGAGTTCGTAGACCGCCTTGCCACTCTCGAAGTGGCTGCGCTCCAGGATGCCGGCCTGCTCGAACTGCGTCAGCACGCGGTAGACCGTGGCCAGGCCGATGTCGGAGTGGTCGTTGAGCAGTACGCGGAATACGTCTTCGGCCGTCATGTGGCGCTGGCCGCCGTTCTGAAAGATCTCGAGGATCTTGAGGCGCGGCAGCGTGGCCTTCAGGCCCGTGTTCTTCAGTTCGTCGATGTTGGTCATGATGTTTCGTGCGCCGTCCCTTCGGTCCCCGCGGAAAGGCCCCACAGAGGGCAACCGCTACAATGATTCGATCATATCGTCCATCCCTTTCCTCATGCCCGCCTTTCCACAACGCCGTCATTGGCTGCTCGCTGGCGCCATCGCGGCGAGCCTGTGCCTCGGCGCTTGCAGCAGCATCGGCAACAGCACGCGTGGTGCGCTGACCGCCGTGACGCCCTACAAGGTCGAGGTGGTCCAGGGCAATTTCGTGTCCAAGGAACAGGTCGCGGCGCTCAAGCCCGGCATGTCGCGCCAGCAGGTGCGAGAAATCCTCGGCACGTCGCTCCTGACCGATGTTTTCCATTCCAATCGCTGGGACTACGTCTTCACGATCCGGCGCCAGGGCGTTGAGCCTCAGCAGCGCCGCTTGACGCTTTACTTCAACGGCGACGTGCTCGACCGCTTCGAGGGCGATCCCATGCCGAGCGAGGAAGAATTCGTCGCCACGCTCGACACCCGCGCACACAGCGGCAAGGCGCCGCCGCTTGAAGCGACGGAAGACCAGCTCAAGAAGTACGATCCCAAGGACAAGGACAAACAGTCCGAAGACGAGACCAAGGCGCCGCCGCCGCCGTTGCCCGCAGCCTACCCTCCGCTCGAAACGCGCTGAGCGCGCGCCGGCCGGTTCGGCCGGCGTGCTTTTTTTGAATTCCGCATTTCCCGAGGCTGAAACGCGTGACTGACTCTTCCTCCCCCACCTCTTCCACCCCCCGGCGCGTCGCCATCGCGGGTGCCTCCGGGCGCATGGGCCACATGTTGATCGAAGCCGTGCGGGAGGCGCAGGACTGCTGCCTCGCCGGCGCGCTCGACATTGCGAGCAGCGCCGCTATCGGCACCGATGCCGCTGCGTTTCTGGGCTTCACGAGCGGCGTGCCGGTCGTGGCAGACCTGCGTACCGGCCTCAAGGACGCGCAGGTCCTGATCGACTTCACGCGGCCCGAAGGCACGATGGCGAATCTCGCCGCTTGCCGCGAACTCGGCGTACAGCTCGTGATCGGCACCACCGGCTTCAGCGATGCGCAGAAGGCCGAGATCGCCGCGGCCGCCAAGGACATCGCGATCATGCTGGCGCCCAACATGAGCGTCGGCGTCAACGTCACTTTCAAGCTGCTCGAAATGGCAGCCAAGGCGCTGTCGACCGGCTACGACATCGAGATCATCGAAGCGCACCATCGCCACAAGGTGGACGCGCCTTCGGGCACTGCGCTCAAGATGGGCGAGGTCATCGCCGAGGCGCTGGGCCGCGACCTCAAGACCTGCGCTGTGTATGGCCGCGAAGGCATCACCGGTGAACGCGATCCGTCGACCATCGGCTTCGCGGCGATCCGTGGCGGCGACATCGTGGGCGACCACACCGTGCTGTTCGCGGGCACGGGCGAGCGCATCGAGATCTCCCACAAGTCGGCGAGTCGCGAGAGCTATGCGCAAGGCGCCCTGCGCGCCGTTCGCTTCCTCGCGAACCAGCGCGCGGGCCTCTTCGACATGTTCGACGTTCTGGGCCTGCGCTGAGCGCCGGCATGAGTGTTCTGGAGCTGCTGACCCACGGCGACGGCGTGAGCCGTTCAGTGGCGGCTCTCCTGCTGCTGATGTCGGTGTCGAGCTGGGTGATGATTCTCTGGAAGGCCTGGCTGTTGCGCGGCGGCACGCGCGACGTGGTGCGCAGCATCGCGGCTTTCTGGCAATCGAGGTCACTGGAAGAGGCCGAGCTGAGCCTCAAGGCCTTCGATCGCGCGGCACTGGTATTGCCGGCGGTGAGCGCGGTCCGCAACCTCGCGGTGCGCCCCGACAACGCCACGCTCGGTGGTGCCGTCGACCGGGCCCAGCGTGTCACGCGGGTGCTTCGCGACGCCCTCCATGCCGCATTGCGGCGGCTGCAGGCCGGCCAGATCCTGCTCGCCACCGTGGGCGCCACGGCCCCGTTCGTCGGGCTGCTGGGGACGGTCTGGGGCATCTACCGCGCGCTGGTCGGCATTGCCGGGGAAACCGGCGGCTTCACCATCGACAAGGTGGCGGGCCCCGTCGGCGAGGCGCTCATCATGACCGCCTTCGGTCTGGC
Source organism: Variovorax sp. 10L426 (assembly GCF_056395305.1). NCBI lineage: Bacteria > Pseudomonadati > Pseudomonadota > Betaproteobacteria > Burkholderiales > Comamonadaceae > Variovorax > Variovorax sp. 10L426. Next base: position 16,742 of record NZ_JBFTJF010000036.1, read on the forward strand.
CGTCGCGATTCCGGCGGTGCTGGCCTACAACGTGTTCGGGCGCGTGGTCGGCCGCATCGAGGCCGAACTCGAAGGTTTCGCGCACGACCTGCTCGGCATGCTGGGTGAGCCCGCGCATCGCGAGGCTCCGTTGCCGCCGGCGCGGCCAATGCCCGTGTAAAGGCGGCAGACCATGGCCTTCGGTCGCACATCGCTCGGCAGCACGGCAACCGGCGGACGATCGACCGGCGCCGGCGGGCAGCGCCCTCTGTCGGACATCAACGTCACGCCGCTCGTGGACGTGATGCTCGTGCTTCTGGTGATCTTCATCATCACCGCGCCGTTGATGGCGAGCTCGATCAAGCTCGACCTGCCTCGCACCGATGCCGGGCAGCCTAACGAGACGCCGAAGTTTGTTTCGCTCGTGGTCGACGCTGCGGGCAAGGTGTTCCTGAACGACCGGCCGGTGACGACGGAAGAGCTGGCCGCCGGGCTGGCAAAGGCCGCGGCCGACAGCCGCGATACCGAAGTGCAGCTTCGCGCCGATCAGACCGTGCCCTACGGCAAGGTCGTCGAGTTGATGGGCATCGCGAACAAGGCCGGCTTGAGCCGCATCGGCTTCGTCACCGAAGCGCCTCGACCCAAGCCAGGGGGCTAGCTCAAGGCCACAGGTCTTGTTTTCCAGATTTCGTGGGCGTACTGCGCGATCGTGCGATCCGAGGAAAACGCCCCCATCCCGGCCACGTTGAGGATCGCCATGCGGGTCCACGCGTCCGGGTCGCGGTACAGCGCATCGACCTTTCCTTGCGCCTCGATGTAGCTCGCGTAGTCGGCCAGCAGCAAGTAGTGGTCACCCCAGCTCACGAGCGCGTCGAAGATCTCCTGGTAGCGCGCCGGCTCGCCGGGCGAGAACGCGCCGTCGCGGATGCTGTCGAGCACACGCTGAAGCTCCGGATTGCTTTCGTAGATGTCGCGCGGCTGGTAACCGCCGGCGCGGATTTCGGCCACCTGCGGCGTGGTGTTGCCGAAGATGAAGAAGTTGTCCGCGCCGACGTTGTCGCGCATCTCGACATTGGCGCCGTCGAGCGTGCCGATGGTCAGCGCGCCGTTCAGTGCGAACTTCATGTTGCCGGTACCCGAGGCCTCGGTGCCAGCCGTGGAGATCTGCTCCGAAAGGTCGGCCGCCGGCATGATGAGTTCGGCCAGGCTCACGCTGTAGTTCGGGATGAACACGACCTTCAGCAGCTTGCCCACGCGCTCGTCGTTGTTGATCGTGTGCGCGACGTCGTTGATGAGCCGGATTGCCAGCTTGGCCATCTGATAGGCCGAGGCGGCCTTGCCGGCGAACACCACCACGCGCGGCACGTGTGCTGCCTCCGGCGCGTCCAGGATGCGGTGATACCGGGTGATCACGTGCAGCACGTTGAGAAGCTGCCGCTTGTATTCGTGAATGCGCTTGACCTGCACGTCGAACATCGCGTCGGTGTCGACGTCGATGCGAAGGTGTTCGTCGATCCAGTTCGCGAGCCGCAGCTTGTTCTCGCGCTTCGCGTGGCGGAAAGCGCGCACGAAGGGATGCTGCTGCGCCATCGGCCGCAGCACCTCGAGCTGCGTCAGGTCGCGTCGCCAGCCGCGGCCGATGCGCGCGTCGATCAGGGCCGCGAGCGGCGGATTGGCCTGCGCCAGCCAGCGTCGAGGCGTGACGCCGTTGGTCTTGTTGTTGAAGCGCTCCGGGAACAGCTTGGCGAAGTCCGCGAAGATCGACTGCTTCATGAGTTCGGAATGCAGGCCCGACACGCCGTTGACCGAATGACTCGCCAGCACAGCCACGTAGGCCATGCGCACGCGGCGCTCGCCCGATTCGTCGATGAGCGACAACCGGCGCATCAGCTCGGTGTCGTGGCCGTGCGTCTGCGTCACGCTCGCGAGGAAGCGTGCATTCATGTCGAAGAGGATCTGCAGATGGCGCGGAAGAATCCGCCCGAACATCTCCACCGGCCAGGTCTCCAGGGCCTCATGCATCAGCGTGTGATTGGTGTAGCTGAACACCTTCTGCGTGTGGGCCCATGCCGTGTCCCAGGCCAGGTCGTGCTCGTCAATCAGCAGGCGCATCAGCTCCGGGACGGCCAGCACCGGGTGCGTGTCGTTGAGATGGATGCTGACTTGGTCGGGCAGCTCGTCGAAGCCGGTGTGATTGCGCAGGTAGCGGCGCACGAGGTCCTGCACGCTCGCGCTGACGAAGAAGTATTCCTGGTGCAGCCGCAATTCGCGGCCCGAGGGCGTGGAGTCGTCCGGGTAGAGCACGCGGGAGACGTTCTCCGAGTGGTTCTTGCTCTCCACCGCTTGCATGTAGTTGCCGCGGTTGAAGGCCGAGAGGTCGATTTCTTCCGACGCGCGCGCCGACCACAGCCGCAGCGTGTTGGTGGCCTGCGTGCCGTAGCCGGGGATGATGGTGTCGTAGGCGACGGCCAGGACGTCGTGGGTGTCGACCCATTTCGCCGCGCCGTAAGGCACGCCCTTGCCTTCGCGCCGCTGCACGTGGCCGCCGAAGCGCACGCGGTAGGTCACCTCGGGCCGCTGGAATTCCCACGGATTGCCGCGCGTGAGCCAGTAGTCGGGGGTCTCGACCTGCTGGCCGTCGACGATGCGCTGGCGGAACATGCCGTATTCGTAGCGGATGCCGTAGCCGAGGCCCGGCACGCCCAATGTGGCCATCGAATCGAGGAAGCAGGCCGCCAGCCTGCCCAGGCCGCCGTTGCCCAGGGCGGCATCGGGCTCGCGTTCGACGAGCGCCTGGATGTCGACGCCGAAATCGGCCAGCGCCTGCTTGACGGTGTCCTGGAGTTCCAGCGCGAGCAGCGCGTTTGTCAGGGTGCGCCCGATCAGGAACTCCATTGACATGTAGTAGACGCGCTTGAGCCGCTGCGCATAGATGGCGCGGGTGGTGCTCATCCAGCGCTCCACGATCTGGTCGCGCACGGCGAAGGCGGCGGCATGCAGCCAGTCGTCGGGGCTCGCGGCCACCGGGTCCTTGCCGACCGCGTAGATCAACTTGTTGGCGACGGCACGCTTGAAGGCGGCGACGTCGCGGTCGGGATGGTCGTACTTGAAGTCTTCGATGGTCATGATGGCAACGGGGTTGGTTCGCGGATGGACATCAGGCCAGGGCCTTGGCGTAGACGTCGAGGTAGCGCGCGGCGGCGGTGCCCCAGTCGGCGGGGCGGCTCATGGCATTCGCGCGAACGGCGCGCCAGTCGGTGGGCCGCCGGTAGAGCGCGAAGGCGCGGCGAACAGCGCGAGCGAAGTCCGCGGCGTCGAAGGTGTCGAACGAGAAGCCGGTGGCGTCACCGCTGGCCATGTCTTCGAGCGTGGCGTCGACCACCGTGTCCGCCAGGCCGCCTACGCGATGCACCAGTGGGAGGCTGCCGTACTTGAGGCCGTACATCTGCGTCAGGCCGCAAGGCTCGAAAAGCGATGGGACCAGCGTCATGTCACCACCGCCGAACAGGCGGTGCGCGAGGTCTTCGCTGTAGCCCAGCGTGACGCTGACCGCCTGCGGGGCATCGGCGGCGCGTTGGCGAAAGGCGGCTTCCAGATCGGCATCGCCGCTGCCGAGCAAGGCAAGCTGGCCGCCCTGGGCGATCAAGGCGTCGAGCCCTCCGAGTACCAGGTGCAGGCCCTTTTGCTCGGTCAATCGGCTCACCACGACGAAGAGCGGCGCGTCGGGCTGCGGTGCGAGACCCAGTTCTTCCTGCAGCGTGGACTTGCAGCGGGTCTTGCCTGCCATGCGGCGGCTGTCGTAGCAATGCGGTATCAGCACGTCGGTGGCCGGATTCCAGACCAGATCGTCGACTGCATTGAGGATGCCGCTGAGGACGCCGGATCGGGCACGCAGGAGGCCATCCAGCCCGCAGCCCTGTTCGGGCGTCTGAATCTCTCGCGCGTAGGTCGGGCTCACCGTCGTGATGCGATCGGCGAAGCACAGCCCGCCCTTCATGAAGGACAGCTGCCCATAGTATTCGAGCCCGTTGACGCCGAAGGCCGCTGCGGGCAAACCCAGTTCGGAGAAATGCCAGGGCGCGAACAGGCCTTGATAGGCGAGGTTGTGCACGGTGAACACGCTGCCCACGCGCGGGCGGCCGTTGGGCGGCGCAAAAGCGAGGTAGGCCGGCGCGAGCGCCGCGTGCCAGTCGTGCGCGTGCACGACCTCGGGCTGCCAGGCCGGATCAAGGCCCCGCCCGATCTGCGCGGCCGCCCAACCCAGCAGCGCGAAGCGGCGATGGTTGTCGCCGTAGGGCTGGCGGCTCGGGTCCTCGTAAGGGTTGCCGGGCCTGTCGTAAAGCAAGGGCGCGTCAATCACATAGGCTGGAATGCCCGCCGACCCGTTGACGGGTATTCGGCCGAAACGCAAATGCACCCGCTGGCCCCATGGCGCCGCGAACTCGGTGACAACGACCGTATCGCTGACGCCGGCGGCGATGGCCGGAAAGCCGGGCAGAAGCACCCGCACGTCCTGGCCCGCCGCCATCAGTGCCAGGGGCAGTGCACCCGCGATATCGGCCAGCCCTCCGGTCTTGAGCAAGGGAAAAAGTTCGGCGCTGACTTGAAGAACCCGCATGCCTTATTGCGGTGCCCCGAGGCGCTTGAGCATCTCGCGCGTGATCAGGACCACGCCGCCTTCCGTGCGTTCGAAGCGCGCGGCATCGGCCTCCGGATCTTCGCCGACCACCGTGTGCTCCGGGATGATGCAGGCGCGGTCGATGACGACCTTGTTGAGCCGGCTCCCCTGGCCGACCTGGACATCAGGCAGGAGCACGGCCTCGTTGATGACGCAGAACGAATGCACGCGAACGCCCGAGAACAATACCGAGCTGCTCACCTTGGAGCCCGAGACGATGCAGCCGCCGGAAACGATCGTGTTGACCGTCATGCCGTGCTTGCCGTCGCGGTCGAGGACGAACTTGGCCGGTGGCAACTGTCGCTGGTAGGTCCAGATGGGCCAGTCGGTGTCATAGATGTCCAGTTCCGGGGTGATCGAGGCCAGGTCCAGGTTGGCTGCCCAGAATGCATCAATCGTGCCCACGTCGCGCCAGTAGGCCTGCGCATCCGCGCCGCGCCGGGCACGCGTCACGCAAGACATGCCGAACGGATGGGCCACTGCGCGGCCCTCTGCCACTGCGCGCGGAATGATGTCCTTGCCGAAGTCGTGGTCCGAATCGGGGTTGACGCTGTCTTCCTCGAGCAGCTTGTAGAGGTATTCGGAATCGAAGATGTAGATGCCCATGCTCGCCAGGGCCGCGTCCGGATTGCCGGGCATCGCGGGCGGATCGGCGGGCTTTTCGAGGAAGCCGGTGATGTTGCGGTCCTTGTCGACCGCCATCACGCCGAAGGCGACCGCTTCCATGCGCGGCACCTCGATGCAGCCGACCGTGCAGCCGCGCCCATGCGCGACGTGGTCGGTCAGCGTGATCGAATAGTCCATCTTGTAGACGTGATCGCCCGCCAGCACGACCACGTAGTCGTGCGGCGTCGATCGGGTCTGGATGATGTCCAGGTTCTGGTAGACGGCATCGGCCGTGCCGCGGTACCAGTGCTCGTCGCCCACGCGTTGCTGGGCGGGAAGGACGTCGACCATCTCGTTGAGCTCGGCGCGCAGGAAGCTCCATCCGCGCTGGAGGTGGCGCATCAGGGAGTGCGACTTGTACTGCGTCACCACCGCCATGCGCCGTATGCCTGAATTGAGGCAGTTCGACAGCGCGAAGTCGATGATCCGGAACTTTCCGCCGAAGTAGACCGCCGGCTTGGCCCGCCGGTCGGTGAGCTGCTTCAACCGGGAACCCCGGCCGCCCGCCAGCACCAGCGCGATGGTGCGTCGAACGAGTTGGTGGGCTTGCAATGTCGGTTGCTCGATGTCGTCCATCAGTGGCCTCCGTTGGTTTTTTTCCCGGTGAGTCAGCCTAGCATCCCGGCGGGCGATTGGCTCCTATGTTTTTGCGATCCAGAGGCTTCCCGGAGGCAATCTCTCCAGGCTTTGGAGCGACCGCGCGTGCGCGTCATCGGTGTCCGCGTCGCTGGCCAGTCGGCGAATCCACGATCCCGCCGGCAGTTGGAATGCGACTTCGTGCGTCTCGGCATTCACCAGGACCAGCCAATTCACGCCAGGCATCGGCGCTTCGAAGAGGATTGCCAGCGCATTCAGGTCGCCGCGCTCCCAGTCAGCCGTCGTCATGGCGTGTCCGTCCGGGGCCAGCCAGTGCAGCGCTGTATCGCCGAGTGAGGGAGCCGCGGGCCACCACTGCGCGTGGCGCAACGGCTCGGCCTCGCGGCGCAGCGCCAGCAGGCGGGCGACATACGCGACGAGACTGGCGTCGGCATGGTTCCAGTCCAGCCAAGTCGTGTCGTTGTCCTGGCAATAGGCGTTGTTGTTGCCGCCTTGGGTCTGGCCGAGCTCGTCGCCGGCCAGCAGCATCGGCGTGCCTTGCGACAGGAGCAACGCCGCCAGTAGTACGCGTTGCAGGCGTCGACGCTCGGCCAGTACGTCGGGGTCGTCGGTGTCGCCCTCGACGCCGCAATTGCGGCTGAGGTTGTGACTGTGGCCGTCACGGTTGTTCTCGCCATTGGCGAGGTTGTGGCGCTCGTTGTAGCTCAGCAGGTCGCGCAGGGTGAAGCCGTCGTGCGCGGTGACGAAGTTGACGTTGGCGGTGGGCGCGCGGCCGTCGTGCTGGAATGCATCGCTCGACGCCGTAAAGCGACGCGCGAACTCGCCGACGCCGACGCTCTGGTGAAGCCAGAAGCCGCGCTGCGTGTCGCGGAAGCGGTCGTTCCACTCCAGCCATCCGGGCGGGAATTCGCCGAGGCGGTAGCCGCCGGCGCCGACGTCCCAGGGCTCGGCGATGAGCAGTGCCTGGGCCAATACGGGGTCTTGCGCGACGGCGGCGAAAAACGGGGCGCGAGGATCGAACGTGCCGCCTTCACGGCGGGCGAGGATCGGCGCGAGATCGAATCGAAAGCCGTCGACGCCGAGCTGCGTGACCCAATGGCGCAGGCTGTCCATCACGAGCTGCACGACGCGCGGCTCGGCAAGGTTCAGGCAGTTGCCGCAGCCGGTCCAGTTCTCATAGAGCGCGGGGGCGTCCGGCCGCAGGTGGTAGTAGAGCGCGTTGTCGATGCCGCGCAGACTCAGGGTGGGGCCGAGTTCGTCGGTCTCGGCGCTGTGGTTGAAGACCACGTCGATCACGACCTCCATGCCGCGTGCGTGCACGGCGTCCGTCATGGCGCGGAACTCGCTCGTGGGGGTTGTTCCCGGGCGGCCGCTCCAGTAGCGGGTTTCGGGGGCGAACCAGCCGATGGGGCTGTAGCCCCAGTAGTTGCTGAGACCGAGCGCGAGGAGACGCGATTCGTCTGCGCGGTGCTGGACGGGCATGAGGTTCAGGGTTGTGATGCCGAGGCGCTGGAAGTGGTCCAGAACAGCGGGTTCGGCGAGGCCGGCGTAGGTGCCGCGCAGGTCGGGGGGGACGACTGGATGGCGCTGGGTCTGGCCGCGTACGTGGAGTTCGTAGAGGACGCGGTCGGCTGGTGTGATTCGGGGGCGTTCCGGGGCTGCTGGCGGTAAGGGGGCGACGACGCGGGCTTTGAGGGCGATGGCTGCGTTATTGCGCGGGTCGGGTTGGTTGGGGTGCGAAGGGTCGTGGCCCAGGAACAGGTCTTCGCCGTTGTAGCGGCCTGCTACTTCGCGGGCGTAGGGGTCCAGGAGTACCTTGGCTGGGTTGAAGCGATAGCCCTCGTGAGGGGACCAGGGGCCGTGGACTCGGTAGCCGTAGATGAGGCCTGGGCGGGCGCTGGGGAGGAGGGTGTGCCAGATGCCATTGGTGTTTGTTGTCAGCCTCAGGCGTTGTTGCTCGTGTTGGGCTGTGGGGTCGAAGAGGCAGAGGTCTACTGCTGTGGCTCTTGGGGCGGCTAGGGCGAAGTTGACGCCTGCTGGGCCTGGGGTTGCGCCTAGGGGGTAGGGGGTGCCTGGGGTCAGCATGTGGGGGTGTTGGGGAGGGTGGGGGCCGGGACTCGCCCCGGCGGGCGACTTACTTTTCTTTGCTTCGCCAAAGAAAAGTAAGCAAAAGAAAGGCGACCCTGCTGTGGGCGTCCCTGCGCTTCGCTACGGGCAACCTGCGGTGCTCGCTTTTCGTGGGGTCCGCGCAAACTCGCTTCGCTCAAACACGCGCGGCCCTGATCCACGAAAAGCTCCGCTCCTCGGCACCCCCAGAAGGGAGTACTCGGGCCTTTGCTTCGCTCGGCCTGTTGAATACCAACAGCCAAACCAAAAACACAAGGACGCGCCACGGCGCGTTCTGCCTTGGTATTGGTCTTCGTCTTGGGGTCCCCTCTGTGCGTGCCGAGGAGCGCAGCTTCAGGCGGAAAAAGGGCCGCGCGTGTTTGAGCGAAGCGAGTTTGCGCGGACCCCGCCTGAAGCGAGCACCGCAGGTTGCCCGAAGCGAAGCGCAGGGACACGCACAGTGGGGT
>NZ_JBFTJF010000037.1:0-23348 GCF_056395305.1 Variovorax sp. 10L426
TCGGCCAACAACGCCGGCGCGCAGACCTCCTTCATCCCGCTGCTGACGCTGGGCATCCCGCCCAACGCCGTGATGGCGCTGATGGTGGGCGCGATGACCATCCACAACATCCAGCCCGGCCCGCAGGTGATGACCAGCAACCCCGAGCTCTTCTGGGGCCTGATCGCCTCGATGTGGATCGGCAATGCGATGCTCATCATCCTGAACCTGCCGCTGATCGGCATGTGGATCAAGCTGCTGACGGTGCCCTACAAGTTCCTGTTCCCGGCCATCGTGCTGTTCTGCGCGATCGGGGTGTACTCGACCAACAACAACACCTTTGACGTGTGGATGGTCGCGGCCTTCGGCTTCATCGGCTACCTGTTCCTGAAACTGCGCACCGAGCCCGCGCCGCTGCTGCTGGGCTTCATCCTGGGGCCGATGATGGAAGAGAACCTGCGCCGCGCACTGCTGCTGTCGCGCGGCAACTGGAGCGTGTTCATCACGCGGCCGCTGTCGGCAGGTCTGCTGGTGGCCGCCTGCCTGCTGCTGGGCATCGTGCTGCTGCCTTCGATCAAGGCCAAGCGCGAAGAGGCCTTCGTGGAGGACTGACCGGCCTCGCGTCGATCAAGCGTCAAGTGGTGGGCACGACCCGCCACGCGGCCACCTTGCGCTGGAACCCCTTGAGTTCCAGTTCGCCTGCCGCCTGCGTCGACCACTCGGCGTTCGGCGCCAGGTCCTGCAACGCGCCCTCCACGCGTTGCGAGATGAGGATTTCTCCGCTCGCGGCTTCCCCGCACAGCCGGGCCGCGAGGTTGGTCACCGTGCCGATGGCGCCGTAGTCGATGCGCCCATCGAAGCCGATGCCGCCGAGCGTCGCGAAGCCTTGTGCAATGCCGACGCCCATGTGCAGGTCATAGCCCCGCCGGCGCCATTGCACGCTGAGTGCGGCCATCTCCTGCTGCATCTGCAACGCCATGCGCAACGCGCGCACGGGCGCGTCGGCCACCGGCTGCGGATCGTTGAAGAAGATCATCATCCCGTCGCCGGAGAAGCGCTCCAGCGTGCCCTCGTGCGCCACCACCAGCCGCCCCATCGCGGCGTGGTACTGGGCCAGCACGGCCATCACCTCCTCCGGGTCGGCCGTTTCGGTGAAGGCCGTGAAGCCCCGCAGGTCGAGAAAGACGACGGTGATCTCGCGCCGATGGCTTTGCAGCGGATCGTCGGCACCGCCGGCAAGGATCGCCTCCGCCAGTTGCGGCGAGAAGAAGCGCTTGAGCTGGCCCACGCGCTCGAGCAGCCGCACGCTCTCGGCCACGCGTTGTTCCAGCGTGGCGTTCCATGCCTGCAGCTCGGCCCTTTGCCGCTGCACTTCGTCGTAGAGCGTCTTCACCCGCAGCAGGGAGCGCACGCGGGCCAGCAACTCCGGCTGGTTGATGGGCTTGCTCAGGAAGTCGTCGGCACCGGCGTTCAGGCCGTTCATGCGTTCCTGTTCAGGGTCCAGGGCTGTCACCAGCACCACGGGCAGCACCGCCAAAGTGGGATCGGCGCGGATGGCCCGGCAGACGTCATAGCCGTTCATGCCCGGCATCATCACGTCGAGCAGCACGAGGTCGGGTGGATTGGCCGCGATGCTCGCCAGCGCCTCTTCGCCGGACGCGGCCGTGCTCGTGCGGTAGCCGCGCGCGGTCAGGACGTCCGAGAGCAGCCTGACGTTTGTCGCCAGGTCGTCGACGACGAGGATGTGTGCGCTCATCGAATGTCCTCCGTGCTTCGCACTGCGGTGCGAGCTTGCTTGGGGCGGCCCGGCGCGGCGCTCATCGAGTGACCTCCGTGCTCCGCACTGCGGTGCGAGCTTGCTTGGGGCGGCCCGGCGCGGCGCTCATTCGGGACGCCCCTCGCTGAGAACCCGCGCCACGACCGCCAGGAAGTGCTTGAGCGAGATGGGCTTGGTGAGGTAGGCATCGAAGCCCGAGGCGACGATGTTGCGCTGCTCTTCCGGCATGACCGAGGCCGACACCGCAATGACAGGGACGCCGTTCAACGTCGGTTCTTCGCGAATGCGCCGCAATGCAGCGATGCCGTCCATGCCGGGCAATTGGATGTCCATCAGGATGAGGTCGGGCCGATGGGCGATCGCGAGCCGCACGCCTTCCACGCCGTTCGTGGCCTCCAGCGTGGCGTGGCCCTGGTGCTGGAGGATGTCGCGCACCAGCTTCATGTTCTTGTCGTTGTCTTCGACGATCAGGACCGTGCTCATTCCGCGGTCTCCAATCTCCGCAGCGGCAGCAACAGCGTGAAGGTCGAGCCTTCGCCGAGGCGGCTTTCGATGGTGAGCGTTCCGCCATGCAGTTGCGCGAACCGTCGGGCGAGCGACAGGCCCAGCCCGGTACCTTCGGCCTTGCGAAGGTAGTCGCTGCCGACCTGGCGGAATTCGTCGAACACCGTGGCGTGGTCTTCGGGCGCGATGCCCACGCCGGTGTCGGCCACGCTCACCTCGGCCATCGCGCCACCGTCGGTCTCGATGCGCCGGGCGGTCAAGCGTACACGCCCGCCGGCGGGCGTGAACTTCACGGCGTTCGACAGCAGGTTCACCACGATCTGCTTGACCTTGCGCGCATCGGCCACCCATTCGGTCAGACCCTCGCCGACCTCCAGCGCGATCGAAAGCCTGTTGCGCTGCGCGCGCTCCCGCACGAGCGTCAGGGCGTTGTCCAGCAGCATGCCGAGGTCGAAGCTGCTCAGGTCCAGCTCCATGCGTCCCGCTTCGATCTTCGACAGGTCCAGCACGTCGTTGATCAGTGTCAGCAGGTGCTGACCCGACGAGTGGATGTCGCGCAGGTACTCCATCTGCTTGTCGTTGAGTTCGCCGAACATGCGTTCGGTCAGCACCTCGGAGAAGCCGATGATCGCGTTCAGCGGCGTCCGCAGTTCGTGCGACATGTTCGCTAGGAACTCCGACTTGTGCTGGTTGGCCACCTCGAGCTGGCGGCTCTTGTCCTCGATCTCCTGGAAGAGTCGCGCGTTCTGGATGGCGATCACCGCCTGGTCGGCGAAGGTCTCGACGAGACGAATCTCTGCGCTCGAAAACGGTCGCACCTCTCTTCGAACGACCGCGATGATGCCGAAGGATGCACCCTCGCGCACCATGGGAACGCCCAGCACAGTCCGGAATCCGTGGCGCGACTGGGGCTCGCGCGAATCGGCGTATTCGGAATCGACCAGCAGGGCGACATCCTCGACGTGCACGGTGCGGCGTTCGACGAAGGCGCGTCCCACCACCGATCCGCGCGTCAGCGGCAGGATTTCGTCGCGGCCGGTGGCGGAGCCATCCCTGACGCCCTGGTAGCCGGTCATCGAGCGCAAGTGGTCGCCCTCCGGCAGCCAGACGCGGCATCCGTGCGCCTTGCAAAGCACCGCCGAGCGTTCCGCAACGGCCCAGAGCACGGGCTGGAGGTCCGTCAAGGAGCGGCTGATGACCCGGAGGATCTCCGCCGTCGCGGTCTGGTATTCGAGCGCCGAGGTCAGTTCGGCGGTGCGCCGCTCGACCTTGCGTTCCAGTTCGCCGTACGACTCGCGCAGCTGCGCCGACATGCGATTGAACTGCTGTGCCAGGCCTTCGAGTTCGTCCCCGGTGTCGACGACGATCTGCTGGTTCAGGTCGCCCTGGCCGATGCGCCGCGCGCCCCGCGACAGCGTGCGGATCGGCTGCACCATGCTGCGCGCCAATACCGACGCCGCCAGCGCGGAGATCGCCAGGCCGGCCAACAGCAGCACGGCGGCGCGCAGGAACGACGCATTCAGCTTGGCGTAGACCTCGCCGATCGGCTGCTCGACGAACACCTTCCAGCCCAGAGGCTGGATCGGCGCCATCGACGTCAGCACGGTCGCGCCGTGAAGATCGTGCGACACCATTGCCTCCTCTTCCCGGGTGCCGTCGGCCGCGGCCGCCTGGACGTGCGGCAATGACGCCAGGCTGGTCTTGCGCAGCACCAGCCCGATGTCGGGGTCCGCCACGAGCAGCCCGTTGCTGTCGACCACATAGGCCTTGCCCTTCTGGCCGATCTGGATGCGCGAGACGACGTCCCAGATGAACTTGAGATTCAGCTCGGCCACGGTGACGGGCCCCTTCTGGCCGCCGGAGCGGATCGCGACCGTCATGTAGGGCTCGGTGTCACGGTTGAAATACACCGGCCCGAACCAGGTCGCATCGGGCACGGCGTTGCGAAACGGCGCCTCGGACGACCTGTCCTTGCCGGAACCCAGGACGTCCATGCCCAGCCGTGACACCGCGATCTGCTCGCGGCCGGCGCGATCGAACTGCGCGATGTCGGTCACCTCGGGCGTCTGGCGCAGCAGTCGCCAGAACTCCGTGCGCCGCGATTCGAGGTCCGACGCGTCGAGCTGGGCCAGCGACGCGTAGGTCAGCTGCTGGGAAATCTGTTCGACGTACTGCGCGATCCGCGAAGCCGCACCCACGGCCTTTTCATGCTGCAAGCTGGCCAGCGCGGCCTTGTTCTCCTGGTACGAAAAGTAAAGGCTGATCACGCTCGACGCCAGCAACACTGTCGTGACGAGCGAAAGAAGCAGGAGGAAGTATTTGCGAAACAGGCGCCCACGGTGAACGTCCCGCGTGACGGGCGAGAACACCTTGAAGCGCCGGCCGGGGGCCGTCGGCGCGAGCTCGCCCGAAAGCGAAGCTGGAGACGAATCCGGGAGTGGCATGGGTGCACCATTGGACATCGCCATCTCCACAGTGGGAAGTCCGCAGGACGCGTAGGCCTATTGGCCGACCTGCCGAGTCGCGCGAGGCGCCGATCTCGGGCGCAAAATCGCTCTTTGGGGAGGACGGGCAACGAGGAGATATCGTGCGCTGCAAGTTCTGGGGGCTTTTTCTCTGCACCGCGCTGGCGCTTGCCGGTCCTCTTGCGCGGGCTCAGCAGCCGAAGAAGATGCCGCACATTGGCTATCTGGCGGCCGTTTCGGCCACGGCCGACGCGCCGCGACTGGAGGCTTTCCGGCAAGGACTCCGCAATCTCGGCTATGTCGAAGGGCAGAACATCCTGTTCGACTCCCGCCACGAAAGCGAAGACCTGCAGCGTCTTCCCAGCCTCGCCGCCGAACTGCTCCGCATGGATGTCGACGTGCTCGTCACGGTGACGACCAACGCCGCGCAGGCAGCGAAGAAGACGACTTCGACGGTGCCCATCGTCTTCATGGGCGTGACCGACCCTGTCGCAGCCGGACTGGCCGAGAGCCTTGCACGTCCGGGTGGCAACAGCACGGGCGTCACCAACGTGGCGGCCATCCTCACCGGCAAGAGGCTGGAGCTTCTCAAGGAGTCCGATCCCAAGATCGTCCGCGTGGCGGTGCTCTGGGACCCGCTAGCCCCCGGCTCCGTGCCGCAGTGGGAGGCCAGCCAGGTGCCCGCCGAGAAGCTGGGCCTTCAGCTTCATTCGATGCAGACCAGCAGCGCCGAAAGTTATGCGACAGCGTTCAAGCAAGCTGTCGCGGCGCGCGCCGATGCGGTGTGGGTCACGTTGAACCCCGTGGCCAACTCCAACCAGAAACTGATCGCGGAACTGGCCATCGAAAACGGATTGCCGTCGATCTGCGCGCGCGGCGACTATGCGGAAAACGGCTGCCTGATGGCCTACGGCCCCGGCTACGTCAACGAGGGCAAGGACGGCGCGCGCTACGTCGACCGGATCCTGAAAGGCGCCAAGCCCGCCGACCTGCCGATCGAACAGCCGACGAAGTTCGAGTTGATCGTGAACCTGAAGACTGCGAAGCGGATCGGCTTCACGGTCCCGCAGGCAGTGCTCAATCGCGCGGACAAGGTGATTCAGTGAACACCATGTCCGTTTGAGGGCGCGATCAACCATCCTTCGGCTGCGAGGGCGTGTCCAGGTGGAGTTGGTAGAAAGCCGCGTCGAGCCAACGTCCGAACTTGAAGCCCACCTGGTTGAATGTCCCGCAACGGCTGAATCCGAGTCGCTCGTGCAGGCCGATGCTGCCTTCATTGCTGGCGTCGATGCAGCCGATGAGAACATGCACCTCCGCCAGTCGCGCCCGGCGTATCAACTCCAGCATCAGCAGCTTGCCGAGGCCGCGCCCGCGGTGCGCATGGTGCACGTACACGCTGTGCTCCACGGTGTACTTGTAGGCGGGAAAAGCGCGGAACGTTCCCCAGCTTGCGAAGGCGAGCAACGTGCCCGCGTCGTCGACCGCGCCGACAACAGGAAAGTTGCCGGCGCGCTTCGCCGCGAACCAGGTGGCGATCGCCTGGGGCGGTCGTGGCACGTAATCGTAGAGGGCGGTCGAGTTGACGATGGCTTCGTTCAATATGTCCAGGATGGACATGCCGTGTTCGGCTTCGCTGCAGTCGATGAGCCGCACTTGGGCATCGGGAGAGGCTGTGGGGGACATTCAAGCTCCGTTTCTGGTTGGAGGCAGTCCGCTGTCATGGCAGATCACCACGAGGTATCCGGCCGCGCGCGAACTCGGGTTGGAAGTGGTCGCTGAGACTACAGCGTACTGGAGGCTCTGTGCGGCCGGCCACCTGCGGACGTTCAGCGGCAATGCAGAATGCGGTCTGTTTGAGCCGACCGCCAGTATCCCGAGGAGTCAACGATGTCGAGAGCGTGGTACAGAACAGTCGCAGCGGCGATGTGTGTCATCGCGATGAGCGGAGCCGCTGCGCAAGCCGACGAGCGAGCCCCGGTGTCCACACGAGCGCGACTCACGTCCTCGTACGAGGAACCCGGCGGAAAGGTCTACGTCCGATTGAAGCTGCTGCCCAGGTCCAAGATTCCCTTCACGACGCAGGCCTTCAGGCTGCCCGACCGTTCGCTGTTGGCTGATATTCCTGAAGGCTCGTGGGTCAAGTTCACCTCGAAGCACATCGACGGCGAAAACACTCTGACGTCGATTCACGCCGTCGCGGAGTGCAAGCGGTTTGAGCCATGCGAATGAAGCCGGCAATTTCGCAATCATGGTCACGTCGCGCGAAGCAGTGGTAGTCAGCCAGGCTGTCGATGTCTCGGCAGACGAGGTCTACGCCTTCGCCCGTCGAATGGACAATCTGCCGCTTTGGGCATCCGGCTTGGCCAAGGGTATCGAGCAACGTGATGGCAAATGGTTTGCCGACTCGCCGATGGGACAGGTCGAAGTGGAGATGGCCCCCGCGAATTCATTCGGCGTTCTCGACCACGATGTCACGCTTCCGAATGGCGTCAGCGTGCACAACGCGTTCCGGGTCACACCCTGCGGAGACGGCAGCCTGCTGACCTTTGTCGTCCTTCGATCGGGCGGCGTCAGCCAGGAGGACTTCGATGCGGATGTCGCGCATGTACGTCGAGACCTGGCCGCGCTGAAGCAACTGCTTGAGCAGCGAGCGCCGTGAGCCGACGACTCAGTCGCGGTCAACGAAGACACCCAGGCAGAGTGCCGCGCCCACGACGTACAGCAACCAGGTCTGCGGAATCACGTAGGGATAAAGCATCAGGGCGACGCCGAGCCATTTGCTTCGCGGACGACCGGCGCGCTTTCCGTAGCGATAGACCGCGATTCCGATGAGGCCGAACAGTACGGCACCGATGATGTAGGCCGGGCTCGGGAGCGAGATCCCGAGCGACTGCAGTGCCTCGAAGCTGTCCATGGGAGGTTGGGTCAAGAATGGAGGGGAGAGGAGAGCTCCTCTGAACGCCAGCAGCTTATAGGAGTTCAAAGTCGAGAGGTGGTGCGTGCTCGGACACATCGCAGCGAATGGCCGTCTGCGGCCTCCCTCCTCGTGACCTGGCCGCGCAAAACAATGCCCTGATGACTGTCGTCGCGCAGATCGTGGCGGTCGCCGGATGACCGCTCATTCCGCCGGATGCATCAATGCGATGGTCGCCTTGGCAGCGTGCAGGCGACGTTCGAATTCCGCCTTGATCAGAGCCAGGAGGGCTTCGATTTCGACGAGGCTGACATTGCTCTCGGCGCTGCGCAGACCAGGCGCGTGAAGCAGCAGGTTGTGCACGCATGCAGCGGCGCGATGCGCTTCGTTCAGTGCGCCGATTTCGGCAGTGGCCTGCCTGGACAACGCGGCGAGATCGTCTCCGGACTTGTGGAGCGGGTTCTCGCCGCTGTGCGAGACGTTGGGGTGGCGCGCGGGCGCGCAAGTAGGGTGGACCATGAACGGCCTCCAAGGATTGCTGTTTGCTACAACCGCCGCGCCCGCTTCCAAACGGAGGGCGGCAGCTCGAACGGGTTGGAAGACCGGGCAATCCAAGGAAAACCGGCGAGCCTCGCGGCTCCCCGTCCAAGCCGCCAAAAAATGGTGGCGCGAACAGCGAAGCCGCAGTCCCTGTGCGGGACGACTGCGGCTTGCGTTCTCAGATTGCTTCGGGCTTCCAAACCCGATCACGCCTTTTTTGACGTGATGGGGCGCAGTATATCGATGGGCATCTGTTGGTTGCACGTCGACCGATTGCGCCCGGCCCCGGTGCAACGGAAGTGGTATCTGGGCCTATGCTCGCGTGCTACCGCAGTCGCCGGGAGCGGTCCTTAGCGAACGACCGCTTTAGGTCACCCCCTCGGGGGATGTTGATGGCCTCCAACTTGAGCTCCAAAGTGAGGAGAGGTATGACGCTTAAACGCATGGACAACGTCCTTATCGTTGTCGACGATCTTGAAGCCACCAAGGCGTTTTTCATCGAACTGGGCCTCAAGCTCGAGGGCGAAACGACAGTCGAAGGGCCTTTGGTCGGACGACTGATCGGGCTCAAGGATGTCCGCGCCACTCTCGCGATGATGAGGACTCCCGATGGACAGGGCATTGAGCTGGACAAGTTCCACACGCCCAACGCGATCAGGTTTGGTCCCGTGGACCCACCGGTGAACACGCTGGGCATCCGTCGCATCATGTTCGCCGTCGATGACATCGACGCTATCGTCGCGCGCATGCGCGACCACGGGGCCGAACTCATTGGCGAAATGCAGTACGCGGATACGTACCGTCTGGCCTACATCCGCGGGCCAGAGGGCATCATCGTCGCGCTTGCCGAGCAGCTCGGCGGAGGCATGCCTGGCGTATAACCCCTCCATCGAGCGGCAGCCAATGTCTGGTTCGCCACCGACCGGCTACAGGCGGCCAGTACCTGCCGCTGGCAACCTGCGCCGCGCGCAGCGGCGTCACGATGCCCTCTCGGAACCTCAAGGAATGCGCGTGACTGACTCTCACTTGCCAGTTCGCAGACAACCTGGCCGTGCGCTTGCCGCAGGTCGAAAGGACACTCACGATGACCATCACCATCACCGCCTTTGAACGGTCGCCCGACGGCGGCAAGGGTCTGGCGCGCGACACGCGCGTCCGCTGGGCGCTGGAGGAAGCCGGCCTGCCCTACGAGGTGCGCCTGGTGTCCTTCCGCGCGATGAAGGAGGCCGAGCATCTGGCGCTTCATCCCTTCGGCCAGATCCCCACCTACGAGGAAGGCGACCTCGCGCTGTTCGAGACCGGCTCCATCGTGCTGCACATCGCCGAGCGCCACCCGGGCCTGTTCCCAGCCGATGCCAATGCAAGGGCGCGCGCCATCACGTGGATGTTCGCGGCGCTCAATACGGTCGAGCCTCCCATCCTCGAACTCGTCACCGTCAAGCTGGTGGAAGGCGACAGGCCCTGGAAGCCCGAGCGCCTGCCCCTCGTCGAGGACCGGGTGCGCGACCGACTGAACCCACTGGCCGCCCGCCTGGGCGACGGCGACTGGCTGGACGGCGGCTTCAGCGCGGGCGACCTGCTGATGGTGTCGGTGCTGCTCCGGCTGAGACCGTCCGGCCTGCTGAACGAGTTTCCCAGCTTGGCCGCCTATGTCGCTCGCGGCGAAGCGCGACCGGCCTACCAACGGGCGTTCGCCGCGCAACTGGCGATCAACACCGTCCCCTTGCCGGCGGGCTGATGGGGCGCCGCTGCCGGTGTCGTGGGGTAGACCGCACCCTCGGCCCGTGCCAAATCTATCCTGGCAATCTGCTCCGGAGATAGTGCCTCGAGCAAGGAAGGCATGCATTTGTGCGAAGGTCAGGCCAATCGCATAGCCTGCGGCGACTCCGGCTGCAACGTGCACTGTGAGGCCAGAGGCGGCGTCCACGTTCACCATCGTCTTGAATTCGGCAAAGTATTCTTCAAGAGTCATCATGTGCCTGCTTATGGCCGGCTCTCGTCTCGCTTCCGGACTCAGTGACACCGTGCCGCAAACCACCCATTCAAAACTACAGCGACAACGGAAGCGCCAAGTGACGCTCGTACATCATGGCGCGGTGTCCCAGCAATGATTCGTCCAGCGCCTCGTCGCTGTGAGGGCCACGCAGTTCAAAGGCTTTGCGCGTACTGCTCTCCATCGAGCACACGCTTTCGGGCAACGGCCGCAGCAACGCCATGAACGTCGCACTATAGATGTCGGCCGCAGTCACACTGTTGCCCACAAGATAGTCGCTACCCGCCACGCGTTGTGCCTTCAGCCGCTCCGAGAGCATCTTCAGTAGTTGCCCGACGCGGGCGTCCGCATTGACGCCGGCTTCGGGGGTGTACCCATATTTCTTCGCAAGATAGGCGGACACTTCTGGCGAGAATCCACCGTCGCCATGCAACCCTGCATGGACCAAGTGAAGCCGCCGGGTCCATCCCAAGCCGTGCTCGCCGCAGATGTCTCGGCCCAACTGCATCACGATTTCGCGCTGTTCAACAGCGTGCGGCAGGAGCGCAGGGGTTGGCGCCAACCGTTCTGCGAGCTGAAGGATGTCGGCCCATCCGGAGCGAGGAGGTTCCTCGTTGTAGATGGCGACCGGCGCACTCCGCTCTCCCGCCCATTCCTTAAGCAGCTTGCTGTCATACGACAGTCGCACCGCCGTCCATTGAATACCCTTCAACAGGAAAATTCCCTTGGCCGACTCTGACCATGGACTGGGCACGTCGCCAACGACCACCATGCGCAGCCCGGGACGTGAGACTGCTTCTTCAACGCTGACGTAAGAAGTTTCCATGCGAAATGCTAGCGGATTCGTCTCGGCACCGAATTGTTCAAACCTGCCTTGAACTGGTTTGGCGACTAGCCGGGAGGACAGCTATTGGCCGACTGTTATTTGCCATCATGGGAAGGTCAAGTCCAAACCGAGCATCCTGCTAAGGCCGAAGGTGAGGAGCGAGAGGCCCAGGAGCGATAGCACGAAGACTGCGGCCACCTTGCCGCCCGCGCGTAGCACCGCGCTCTGCTTCTCCTTCCCCTTCTTCCCTCGCTCATAGTGCCACTTGATGGCGAAGAACATGCCCGTGCCGAACACGAGAACCTTGAACGTAACGAAGACTATAGGGACCCAATCCATCATTTTGAGTATTTCTAAGCTATTTCTTGGCACTATGGTTCAAGACATCGGATGTCTGGTACTGGCCCGATTGCTGCTGACCGCGTGGAACGCAGGTCAGGAGCCGACGTCCGACGCTTGCATCCATGCAGGTATATCGCGCTGGCCATGGAGGACGCGCCAAACGTCGATGCGGTCTGATTGTTCGAAGTAGAAAATCATGTGCGGAAAGCGAGTCAATGACCCAAAGCGCAGCCCTGGCAAGTTGAGCTCGTGTGCGTAGCGCGTGGAACCCGTGCCAGGGTATCGGCTGATGTGGACGTAGGCTTCTTCGAGTTCGTCGATGAAGCAAAGGGCAGCACTCTCTGCGCCCTCTCCCAGGTAGTAGGCAATGGCGTCTTCAATGTCTCGGTTTGCCTGTTCTCGCGGGACGACCGTTTTTGACTTCACCTCTTGCCGCCGTCCCGGCCTGCCTTTTTGCCCGCGGCGCGCACCCTCCCACGCAGACCGTCGAAGTAGGCCTTGTCCGCCTCGGCAGCGGGCGCTGAGCGGCCACCTTGAAGAAGCAGACCGCGCAGTTGAAGCCTCTGTTGGTCCTTGCGGATGAGCTCGCGCACATATTCACTGCTCGTGCCATAGCCGCGTTCGACCACCTGCTCATCCACGAACGACTTCATGGCGTCCGGCAGGGATACGTTCATCGTGCTCATGACTCAAGCATATGCTGCTTGGCAAAATTTGGCAAGAAACGGGGCCGCGGACTGCTGTCATTGCCGCGGACCCCGAATCGGGTCCTGTCTCGGAACTTCCGGTCTTGGCCGCTGACGGCTGTTGGCCGTCCATCAATGGTCTGGGCCCGCATATATCCACATCGGCTCAGTGTGCCCCGCTCGTTCGAAGCCGAGTTGCTTGTAGAACTCGACCGCACGCCCGTCGGCAGTAAGCATCAGTTGATGGAAGTCTCCGTATTTTTCCAGGAGGGTCTGTATCATTTTTCTGCCAATGCCGTGTCCGTGAAGCCTGGGGAGGACCAGCATATGGGAAAGTAAACGACCAGGTGCCCATCGGAAATCGCGTTGCCGAGTCCAACAAGCTCGCCAGCAACGCGCGCGGTCACGAGCGAGTGGGAGCCCTTCAACGCCGCCAGTAGCTGTACGGGCTTTTCAGCGGATGACCACTCATTTGCTCGATAGAGCTTGAGAACCTCCTCTTCGCCAATCGTGTCGCGGAGGGAAATTTTCACGTCCACATTGGTCTCCTTTGTGCACCACCCGCAGCGGGCGGTGAGAGGTATCAATTCCGCTGCGGTCCTGAGGGTCGGCTCCTGGCCGGTTCAAGGCGGTCGGGGTTTGCCCCTGACTGGAACGAGCTCGATTCATGCGTTGGTTCGGTATACGACTTGGAACTGCTCGCACGCAACAGGCATGGCCAGGCTTGGTTCTCGGCCGACACGTGCGCACTCGCGGCCAAAGTATGCCCAGTGCGCGCGGCGCCAGTATTCCAGCGACCCGTCTCCTTCGCCCTCGATTGCTGCGAATTCGGCGGTGACTTGCTCGAACGGTAGCACCTCGACCTTCACAGTTTCAATGACACAGGTGGGCCTTCCGTCCCAATAGGTGACCACACTGAGGGCGCCGGGCGTGGGCGGGGAGCCGCCCGCGTTTTCGAACGACCAGAGGAGACTGGCAGTGGCCAGCTTGACGCCTGCCAGCACAAGGTCGGCAAGTTCGTTGGCAATGGCTTCGTTGTCGGCGAAGTGGAATGCCTCAAAGAACCGGTCGGAGCGGTCCTCTCCGACCTCAGCGCAGAAGGCGTCCCAGAACTCGGCGACGTTTGAAGGAATTCGCATGCTCGTAGGCGCCCTCTGCGGATGACTGGAAGCTCGGCCGCATTCTGCACGTCGCGCGAGCAGTCCGCTGGGCCCATTGCAGCCTCACGGTTCGGTTGTAAGCTGCCGTTCGCTCGTCTAGTCAGCAACCTTGGAGAGTCTGTTGAACCCATCGACACCCAGCCGCACGGCACTTGCAACCTCCCTCATGCGAGCAGTTCATTCGCGCAACGACCCCCTACCACTCCTGAGCGATACGTGGGGAGATCGCCTTGTCCCGGAATCGACGCAGGCCGCCTTGCTTCAGCGTGCGATGGCACGCATAGAGGCCACCAAGCCGGGTTTGACACTGGATGGCGTTCAAGGTCTCGACCTCGCTCTTCGATCCAATCCCGCCTACGCGGGCGTGATCCTTCGGTCCCGATACACGGAAGACGCGCTCAAGCAGGCCGTAGCGAGCGGCATCGTTCAATACGTCATCATCGGCGCAGGATTCGACAGCTTCATCTGCCGGCGCCCTGCGTGGGCAGAGGGCGTGACGATCATAGAGGTGGATCATCCGGCGACGCAGCGCCTGAAGCGAGAACGCCTGGCTGCCTGTGGCATTGCCGTCCCCAGTTCCGTGGAATTCGTCGAAGCCGACCTGTCGATGGAGGCATTGGGAACGGCGCTGACAAGATCTTCGTTTCAGGGTGACCGTCTCACCTTTTTTTCTTGGTTGGGCGTCACGACTTACCTAACCCGGGAGGCAAACCTTAAAGCGCTTCGATCAATTGCCGCATGCGCGCCTGCGGGAAGCGAGATGGTCTTCACGTATCTTGACGAGGCTATTCTTGACCCGGACCATGCAGTCGATGACGAGTTTCGCAGACTCAAGAGCAACGTCGCTGCTGCCGGAGAGGCATTTCTATCTGGGTTCGACCCGCGAACCATTAGCGATCTGCTGCTCGAGACCGAGCTACTACTACTCGAGGATCTGGATGGAAACCAAGCCGGTGCTCGCTACGACGCTGCGGGCCTCAACGCCTTTAGGACCTCCAAAGTTGCGCATATCGCCCATGTGCGGCGGATCGACGCTGATTCGCTTGCATAGAACGGGGCAGTGGCTCGCGTAGCGCGATTGGAAAGCGCGAGGTCCCGTCCTCGACCCGAGACCCACGTACGTGGACTACGTGGGCGCTGGGATTGTCAAACGGCGCAACGAAGCTAGTCTTCCGCTCTGCGACCCAGCCAATCGCACCAGAGTGCGCGGCAATGTCTCGGTCGAAATTCATGTCAGCGGGGTGGGCCATGACAACACGGCGCAAGGTGATCGAGATCGTCGGTGCGGCAGCCGCCAGCGTTGCCTTCCCCGAGATCACGCGGGCGGAAGGGTCCAGCAGCGACCGACGCAAGGCGCTCGACCACGTTGTCGTGCTCATGTTCGAGAACCGCTCATTCGACAATCTGCTCGGCCGCCTTTACGCCCCGGGCGAAGTCAAGTCGTTCGAGGGCGTGATCGGCAAGGAGCTCAGCAACCCCATCCCGCAATGGGCCGAGCATGGCGCCGAGCGCAAGGTCGTGCCCTATGGCGTGTCGCCCACGATGAATACGCCGCAGCCGGATCCGGGCGAGGAGTACCCGCACATCAACACCGACCTCTACGGAATCCTGGACCCGAAGAACCGTTTCATGCCGCTGGAGCGCATGGTGGCTCCGTACAACGCGCCGAGTGACCCGAGCCAGCGGCCGACGATGGACGGATTCGTGATGGACTACATCAGCGCGTTCACGGCCGAGATGAAACGGCAGCCCACATACGATGAGTACGCGCAGATCATGACCGGATACACGCCTGAGCAGCTGCCGGTGACGTCGGCGCTGGCGCGTGGATTCGCCGTCTTCGACCATTGGTTCTGCGAGGTGCCGTCGCAGACTTTCACCAACAGGTCGTTCTTCCATGCAGGCACGGCTTCGGGATACGTCGTGAACATGTCGCCGCCCGATTCCTTTCCCGTTCACAACAAGGCGGAGACGCTGTTCGAACGCCTGGAAGCCAAGGGACTGACATGGCGCGTCTACTGCGATTCACCGAGCCCGGCCTCCTTCACCGGACTCATTCACGCCTCACGCTTGCGCAGTCGCTTCGCTACCCACTTCTCGACGGTTGCCGATTTCCTTGAAGACGCCAGAAGAGGCCAACTGCCGACCTATTCGTTCATCGAACCGAACCTCTGGCATGGCCACAATGACATGCACCCGCCGATCTCGGCACTGCTTCACGACCTGCCCTACGATCCACCGTCCTCTCTTCTGGGCGGCGACGCGCTGCTCGCGTCGGTGTACGACGCGGTCCGTTCCTCGTCGTCGTCCAGCGGCTCGAACTACCTCAATACCTTCCTGATGGTCGCATTCGACGAATCGGGTGGTACCTACGACCATGTCCCGCCTCCACCTGCTGTGCCACCGACCCGCACCGCACCAGCCGGCCAGATGGGGTTCAAGTTCGATCGGTCCGGTGCCCGGGTGCCCGCCATCGCGATCTCGGCGTGGATCCCCGAGCGCACCGTGGTCAACGACGAATATCGCCACACCTCGTTGATACAGACTCTGCGGCGGCGCTGGGCGCTTGGGCGCCCTCTCACCGCGCGCGACGCCTCGGCCCGGGACATTGCTCCCGTTCTTTCGCTCGGCAAGCCGAGAGCACCGGATCAATGGCCTGAAGTCGCGCCCCGGCCGGTTCCGAAGTTCGACGTCGCGTTGCTTCCGCCGGATTTGCCTTTGTCCACGCTCGGCAAGGCACTGACGCACAGCATGTTGGCGTTGGAGAAATCCCTGGGGGCCACGGTGCCGACCGTCTCACCCGACGCCACGCTCACTGGCGCAGAGGCCATCGCAATGATTCGCGACGGCGCCTTCAAGCTGTTTCCGGGATTGCAGACCAAATCCTGATCCACATTGCGGGCTGTCAAGCCGCGAAGACCGTGGCCCAATCGCGCTTCATGCTGACGACCTGCAGTCCATACTCGTCGGCGTGGTCGAGTGCTTCCGCCAGTGGGCTGAGAGCGAAGTCGCGGTCATAGGCGAACTCTCTTTCTGCGTCGTCATGGTGCAGGAGCAATGCCAGGCGCGGCCCTTCACCCGTTTGGGTATACCTGAGCATCGCGAGATCGCCATCGGAATTCCCGAAGGCGAGGATCGGACGCCGACCCACATGGCGGGAAATGCTGTTCACCTTGACCTCGCGGTCGTTGAAGCTTTCCAGTTCGGCCAGCTTGACCAACTCGCCTCGTCCGCCGCGCATCTCGAACCGTGTCTTCATGCTGCTGCCGATCACCTGCTCGCGCGCCACGCCGTAAAGCGATTCGCTGCATGCGCGCATGAGGTCGATGCCGCCGCCGGAGACGACAAAGGTCTTGAACCCGTTCTCGCGAAGGAATTGCAGGAGTTCAATTTGCGGCTGGTAAGCCAATTCCGTGAAGAGGCGGGCGAGCGTCGGATTCCTGGCAGAAGCCAGCCATTGCCGGGCGAGTCGACCAAAATCGTCAACCGTCGTGCCCGAGTGCGCAGTCGCCGCAAGGTGCATCAGGTCCTCCATCCCGAGGGGCGGAGCCTTGCTCATATCGTGCTCGAGAAAGGTCTTGAACGGATCGCGCGTTCGCAAGGAAGGATCCGTTTGCGCCAACTGTTCGAGGCGGCTCCGAGCAAAGAAGAATTGAACCTGGAGGGGGCGCTCGCACCAGAGGGTGCCGTCGTTGTCAAAGGTTGCGATCCGATCGGCCACCGGTACGAAATCGGAGCTGCCCGGCCGGGTGGCCCTTTCGACAAAGTCCACGATCGCAGTGCGCGAAGCACAGTCGTTCCAACTGGAAAGCCTGTTTGAAGTCACGCTCGCTCCTTCATGCCCCCACAGGAGGACTTCAATTCCACGCCTTCAGTTTCCTGGCCGCAGTGCCGAACTGGCCGAGTTGATAGATGGCAGCGCCGGCGAACGAAAAGCTGAACGGCTCGAACGGTTCGGCGAGCATCTCGTCGAGGTACTTGCGCGTCGCAACGCCGGTGCTGACGTGCGGATTGAAGTGTTCACCGGAAGCCTTCGGCACGAACTCTGAAACGTACTGAATGAGCATTGGATCGATGACAGGGTCGTCGGGTGTCGTGACGAACGCGCCTGAGTCGCCGGTCAAGGTCGTGTACGGAGTCACCGCCTCGATCAGCTCGTCCTGTAGCTTGAGGACCTTCGGCGTGGGCTTCGCGACGATGCCAGCCAGCCCGATCTCCTGGCTCGGGATGTAGTAGTACCTGAAGGCCTCCAGCTCGACGTCGCCCAATGGCGTTCGAGCCAGGACCCTTTCGACGGCGGCATACACCTTGTCCAGGTCCGCGGTGCGGACGAACCGCTGCACCAGCGTGACATGCGGCCGGTGGGTCGCGTCGAGCGCGAATCCCTTGGGGAAAACCTGAAGCAGGCGAGCGTTGTTGGCTTCAGCGTGCTCAAGCATCCTGGCGTCTGGTTCGAGCAGGATGTCGATTGCGGTAGCCGGACTCTTTGGGAGGGTCATGTCTTCTACTCCGAGCGCGCAGAGCCGAAGACTAGCCGTCTGAAGACAAGGCGGCAATCCGAGCGCCCACGGCAGTCCACGTACGTGGTCGTGCAATCTCCGGCGCGGTCGGGCGGCTTTTCACCATGCTCAAGCTGCACCGCAGCAGGAACTTACTGTCCCGGAGAACCGATCGACGCAGGTTTGGACGGTTCGGAGATGCCACCGTTCATTCCCACCACTGCCAGAACATAGTTCGGCGCGGACGTTGAAACGGTATCCCATACCGCGGACACCTTCGCATTGCCGCCGACGAAGATGGCGCCGGCATGGTTTCCGGCGGACGCGAGGCTGGCGTCTGCACCCGTGGCCGTTGGAATTGTCTTCAGCGTTCCGTCACCCTGCGCTGCACTGATCGGCGTGCCATAGTTCATCGCGGCCACGACATTGCCGTTTGCGTCATAGATGATCACCGCATCGCCTTTACCCAAACCGATCGGATTCGCCGCGTCGTTGTTGATGTTCAACATCGCAACCACCGGCACCGTGCCAGCAAGCCCCCAAGTTGCGCGGAACACGTTTTCGTCCGTTCCTGGCACCCCCGGAACAACGACCAGATGTTCGCCCGGCGCGAGGATCGTACCGGCCACGAATGCGGCACTGTTGTTGGCATCGTTGACGTCGGCGTGACTGTCGCCCCACTTCCAGCCGGTCAGATCGATCGCTGCACTGCCGTAGTTGGAGATTTCAAAGAAGTCCTGACCTCCGTCAGCGTTCGAGTTCACCTCCGTGATCAGCACGGTGGGCGCGGGCGAACCTGCAGCGGCAGTCGTGAAGCTCTGCGTCATGCCCGCATAGAGGTTGCCATACAGGTCAGTGATCACGCCGCTGGCCACTTGTACGGTGTAGCGGGAACTGGCCTGCAACGGAGTCGTCAAGTTGATGCTCACCCGGCCGCCCGAGAATTTGACTTGCGTCGTATCGTCGATCGAAACATTGCGCGTATCAGAGCCATTGCTGATGACGATGTTGCCCGTGCCAGCCTGAACGATCTCGTTGAAGGTCAATGTGACGTGACTGCCGGTGATGCCTGTAGCACCATCCACCGGCGCCGTGCTGGTCAATGTCGGGGCGGTCTGGTCCACGGTACCCATCGTTGTGAACGAGAGCGTCGATGCATCGGACACGGCAGCGGTATCGCCACCCGCGGTGGTCTCAACTGCACCCGCTGCATACGTGATGCTGTAGGTGGTGTTGGCAACCATGAAGAACTTCGGATGGATCTTCATGACGCTGCCGTTGAACGTCACCTGCGGTGTGTCGGTGACAGGAATCGTGCGTGTATCACCGGCGCCGTTGCTGAGAACGAGATTGCCTGCGCCCGCCTTCACCGCTTGATCGAACGTCAAGTACAGATTGCTGCCAATGCCAACGTTGGAATTGCTGGTTGTCGGCTTGAAAACGGTGAGGCCCGGCAGACTCGGCCCCGCAGCCTGTTCACCGACTGCGTAGATGGTGCCGTCCGAGCCCATCGTGACGCCCTCGTTCTGGGCGGCGGCACTCATATACAAGCTGCTCAGCACCTTGCCGGTGCGATCCGTCTTGACGATCTTTCCATCGGGTGCGCCGATGATGAGGACGTTGTCGTAGTCCGGCGTGGTGCTCGGCACGATATTCGAGAACGAGAACACGTCGTTGAACGCAGAGAGGCCCGTCTTCGCCGCATCGAACAGCACCGGCGGATTGTCCGTGGTCGACAAGATGGGCGTGCCGTCCGACGCCGTCGCGGAACCGCCTGCAAAGTTGATTGCGGCCTGGAAAATATTGGTCGGCTGCGATTGGCGTACAGCGATATAGCCGCCCGTCTGGGTATCGAAAGTAATGCCCTCGATACCGACATTGCCGACCGTCGCGCCCAGTTTGACGGACTGTACGTCTGCTCTGCGAAGCGTTCCACCGGGAACATAAGTGAATAGATCCGCTTGACGCAGACGTTCCTCTACCAAGACGAACTTGCCACCACCGACGTAGGTGATGCCTTCGGTGTCCACGAAATCGCCGGCATTGAGCGTCATCGAATCGAGAACATGACCATCGCTCTTTGCTATCTGCACGACCGAGGTACCGCCATCGCCAACGACAAACAGCGAATCGGTGTCCTTGTCGTAGGTCACGCCGGAAGCTTCCGCGTTCAACAGATTGGTGCCGCTGGTCGCGTACTGAAGAGCGAAGCTTCCCGTCTGCGTGTAGTTGTTCAAGTCATAGGTACTTTGCGGATCGGCAAATGTGAGCACAGGCGTTCTTTCATCAACGGTGCTGTCGCCGCCATCGCCGGGAGTATTGGTGCTATTGCCGGCAGTGCTATTGCCAGCGGTGCCGGAGCTACCGACAAAGGGGATGGTATTTCCGCCACCGCCACCGCATGCGCCAAGACTGGCTGACAGGATCGATGAAATCAGGATTGAGTGAATGCGGGTTGAGCGTGCGGTCTTCACGATGTTGTAAGAGGTTGTTAGATTGACAAAAGCCGCGACGCTATCAATCTTGCATTTCACTTTCGTGACGCACCGATGGCTCCCATCAGATCAAGTCGGAGTCGCTCCGCTCGGCTAACGAGCGGCCCGTCGCTCAAAGACCGTAGCCTGTCGTCGCCGGGGAGCTTCGGGCCCGCCGACCTCCCGACGTCGAATCGATCAACGTCGGCTTTGGAGCAGGTCGGGTGACCGCAAGGGGCCGAACGTGTCGGACTCGAAGGTGCTGCTGTCCATGGCCTTGATGAAGCTGTCGGCCGTCAGGTTGGGGCCGGCCGCGCGTGTCACTGGTGCACCGCGAGCCGCCGCGACCCGGCGAGGATGTCGCTGGGCCGCAGGCCATAGACCTGGCGGATCGAGTGGCTGAAGTGGGTCGAGTCGGGGTAGCCGGTGTCGAGCGCGATGTCCGTCAGCGTGCCCGCCTGACGCACGTGGCGAAGCAGGCTGCGCGCGCGCTTCCAGGCGCGGAAGGCTCGGAAGGTCACGCCGGTCTCCTGCTTGAACAGGTGCAAAAAACGCGAGAAGGACAGCTTCACCGCAGCTGCGCATTCCTCGGCCGAAGTCTGCGCCGCCGGGTCGGCGTTGATGCGATCGACCACGGCGCGGATGCGCGCATCGATCGTTCGCGGCGCCAGCGGCTGGTCGAAGAAGAGTTCATCGAATTCGAACCCGTCGAAGCGGCCGCTGTCGGAGGCCGCGAGCAATCGGGCATGCGCGTCGCGGACTCGCTGCACGAAGGCCGGCGCATCCACCGGACCGCAGTGCTGCAGAAAAGCCGGCAAGCGCGAAGGGTCGACCGATTCGGATTCGATCAGCAGATTGAGGACCATCCGATGGTCGGTCGTGACCTGGTGCGGCACCTGCGGCGGAACCACCAGAAGCTCGCCGCTCTGCCATGCCCCGCCGCCGATACGGATGCGCAGCGGCGCGCCGGTCGGCGACACATAGATGCCGTGGCCGCCGATGCTGCGCTCCGCCGCTGCGCCCAGAAGGCCGGCATAGAACACGCGCTGCGTCGTGAGCCACATGAGGCGCTCGCCGCGGCTGTTGCCGCGCGGCGCGCCTGTCGGTTGACTGCTGGTCAAGATGTGATCCTCCGCTCGGCGACGGCCGGCCCCGTGGCCGGCCTTGCCGTCGACCCATCGTAGCGGCCGATTGACCGCCCGGCATCCACCGGTACGCGAGGACTTTCCCTTAACTCAGTCTTGTGCCCAGCGATGCTTCGGAAGCAAAGGCGCTTTGCACTTTGGGCACTTCTTGGGGAACAGCAGCACGCCCGTCGTCCCTGGCGCGCTGCTGCTAGGAACCGTGCCGCAGCGCGGGCAGCGATAGACGAGGCCGAGGTATACGAATGCCAAAAAAAAGAAGAACCATGCGCAAGCGAATGCCCATGGATTGCCATCGAGCTTGATGGATAGCCATACGGCTCCGAAGAAGCCAAAGAGAGGCAGCACACCGCACCACAGGGCAAGCTTGTGGCGCCGTATAAAACGGCAACTCGTTTCTTCTTCGCTCAACGCGCTGTCTCGCCCGAGGTAGTCGCGCCAGCGCATCACTTGCTCTCCTCGTAGGTGGGTTTCTGCGGCTTGACGGCAAACTCGATCAGGTTCGCTTTGAGCTCCACTCCCAGCTTGGGGACAACCGGCGCAGCGGTCCAGTTCAAAGAGCTCTGGAAATAGCCACGATTGCCCGTATTGTTCGTGCTGATGCCAACGCCGGCCGATCCTTCAACGCCAATAAGTCCAATGCCGACACCCGCTGTTGCTGATGGCCCGAATCGCAGTTCTCCCGGCTGCTGCGGGTTGTATTCCGCAATCGCTGACGGCTTGTACCCATACACGGGTCCTTGGATGAGCGCGCCAGAGACAGCGCTGCGGGTGATGTGGTACCCGACGCCCACCCCGAGACCTCCCTTGCCGCCAACAATTTGACCGTTGGAGTATTCAAGCTCGACCTCCCCACCAACGCCGACGTAGAGTCCTCCTCCAATACTTCCGCTGAAGCTGCCGATCGCGGCGCCATGCGGGATTCCAGACGAATTCATGCCCATATAGCTCCAGTTGGGGGTGAATGAAGTGTTGAGCGATGATCCAGGAGTGCTGCCACCGCTCTTGGCGTTGATGCTGATGGCTTGGATCAACGCCGCTTGACCATCGTAGTAAGCCCTGTTTGCAGCTTGCTGGTAGTCATTCGCCTCTGCCTCCATGCCCTTGCTGCGCGCCCATTCAGCAGCATTGGCCAATTGATCCGATTGCTTGGTCAGCATCTTTGCTTGTTCGCTCCAGTCAGCGGCTGCAACCGGACCGGCAACTCGTTCAGCTTGGGCAATTGGAGAACCATCGGCCCCGACTGGAACCAGGCCATCTGGATCCCACTCGTTGTTCGGATCGAAGTCTCGAACGACACGGGAATCGTTTGCGGGCGAGGCCGACGAGTTGGCAGGCCCGATGGCAGAAGTCGTTGGTAGCTCCAGGGGACCATTACCCGCTTGGCGCAAGGCCATGTCCCGGGAGAACGTCAGCTCGTTGGCCCGAAGTCCCCCAAGAGAATCGGTTCGTCCGGCGTCGGCGTAGTCAGCATCCGTCAGCGCCGGCTGGTACTCCGAAGTCCGCGACGGCGGCGCCCCGCCGCTTCCGCGACCCAGCATCCCGAAGGGCGAGTACGCCTGGAACTGCCCGAGCACTCCTCGGAAGAACGCCGCAGCCATGGACGGTGCACTCACGATCAGGAGGGTGAGAACCAGCCCCAGCCCGCCCTGCTGCAGCGCCAGCGACGTGATGCCCTCGCCGTCGATACCTCCATCACCACCTGCCAACAGCGCCGCGTACTTGGCCAGGAACGCCACCGCCACCGACCGGATCACGTTGTTCGCGAGACCCACCATGAAGCTGAGCACCGCCAGCGAAAACACCGTGCCGATGCCGTAGAACAGCCACTTGCTGAACAGCGACTTCGTCTGGTAGGGGCTGTCGGAGTCCTGCGAGACCAGGGATGTAATCGCACTGGCGGTACCGTCAGTGAGCGTCCAGTACAGAGAAGAGGACACGCTGGCCGCGCCGGTGGCGATGCCGATGATGAGCGTGGCCTTGAGCGCATCGCCCACCAACGCCATCATGGGCTGTTGCGTTCGGCCGGTGACGATGCGGTATCCCT
>NZ_JBFTJF010000038.1:0-24945 GCF_056395305.1 Variovorax sp. 10L426
CTAGGGCCTGTTAACACATGAATCACCCTCGCGTGAGGCCCCAGAGAGGGCCCAATCTAGGCGCCAAGCGGAACTGGGGTGCGACCCCAGTGAGCATTGGCAACGACGAGTGGGCCCTCTCTGGGGCCTCACCCGAAGGGCCGGGGCGGCAAGGGGCGCAGGGCGTCGTTGCGGTCCTTGCCCGGGGGATCACCCCGGGCTGCGGCCCGCGCCTAGCCCTGCACCCCTTGCCGCCCCGGCGCGAGGGTGATTCATGTGTTAACAGGCTCTAGCCGCCCGTGCGCACCCACTCGGAAATACCTTCATGTCCATCGAACTCTGGCTCGCTTTCGTCGCCGCATCGGCGGTGCTGCTGATCATCCCGGGCCCGACCATTCTCACGGTCATCAGCTATTCCGTGGCGCACGGCCGGCGCGCCAACGTGCCGCTGGTGGCGGCGGTGACGCTGGGTGATTCGACCGCACTGGTGGTCTCGCTGCTCGGCCTGGGCGCATTGCTCGCCACCTCGGCGTTCTGGTTCATGGTGATCAAATGGGTGGGCGGCCTGTACCTGCTTTTTCTGGGTATCAAGCTGTTGCGCGCCGGGATCTCGCCGGCCGAACTCGCGGCGCCCGCTGCGCCGGGTTCACGCTGGAGGCTGTTCGCCAACACCTATCTGGTCACGGCCCTGAACCCGAAGGGCATCGTGTTCTTCGTGGCATTCCTGCCGCAGTTCATCAATCCGCGCGCCGATGTGACGCAGCAGCTCTGGTTCCTGGCGATCACCTTCGTGACGATGGCGACGCTGAATGCCACGCTGTACGCGGTGTTCGCAGGCTCCGCGCGCAGGCTGCTGGCCTCGCCTCGGGCCCAGCGGCGCTTCAACCTCGCGGGCGGTTCGCTGCTCTCGGTCGCGGGGATCTGGGCGCTCCTGGCGCGGCGTCCCGGCTGAAAAGGGGCGCGCGCCATCGGCGCCGTCATCGCACGGGTGGTCATGCAAATGCGGCCCGGATGGTCAACCATGGGCACGCGTCTTGCTGGCCGAATGACGTCGCGCGGTCTTGTTCCCGCGCACGCCTCGACCTGGAGACTGCATGAACGCGCGCTACCTCGGCCTCTTGCCCACGCACGGCCGGTTCGACTACACCCCCATCACCCGGCGGACCGATCATGCATGGCCGAACGGCGCGCGCCTGGCGGTCTACATCGGGTTCAATCTCGAGCATTTCGCCTTCGGCGAAGGCCTGGGCGCCTGCATCGGGCCGACGGCGCCGCATCCCGACGTGTTGAACTTCTCGTGGCGCGAATACGGCAATCGCGTGGGCGCGTGGCGGTGCCTCGAACTGTTCGACAGCCTGGGGCTGGTCTCCAGCACGCTCCTCAACACTGCGCTCTATGACCATTGCCCCGAGTTGGTCGCGGCCTCGGTCGCACGAGGAGACGAACTCATCGGCCACGGGCACAGCAACGCGGAGCGGCAGGCGGACATGGACGAGGCCGGCGAAGCTGCGCTGCTTGCGCACTGCCGCGCCCGCATGCGGGCGCATAGCGGCACGGCACCCGATGGATGGCTTTCGCCCTGGATCTCGGAAAGCCATCGCACGCCCGACCTGCTCGCCGAGGCGGGCTACGGCTACACGCTCAACTGGTGCCACGACGATCAGCCTGTGCGCATGCGTACGCGCAGCGGACGCTCGCTGTGGTCGGTACCGTACCCGCAGGAGCTCAACGACATCCCGATGATCGTCGCGCGCCAGATGGACGCCAAGGACTTCGCCCAGATGATCATCGACAACGCCGACGAGATGCTCGACCAGTCGCACCGGCAGCCGCTGGTGATGGGTGTCGCGCTGCATCCCTACATCGTCGGTCAGCCCTACCGTCTGCGGCACCTGCGCCGCGCGCTCTCGCATCTTGCTCGCATGCGCGATCGCGGCGAAGTCTGGTTCACCACGCCGGGCGCCATCTGCAAGCACATGGAATCGATCGCGCCCGTCGAGGCTGTGGCAAGCTAGCAAGCCGGTCGCCGTGCGCGGCCACCCTTGCCCATGCCACGCCGACTGTCGACCTTCCTCTTTCTGCTGCCGACCCTGACCGCAGTGCTCGCCGCGCCGGCGTGGGCGCTCGCTACCTTCGACGAGGTTCGGCGCGATTTCCGTCCTTCCGACACGATGGTGCTGGACCGCGACGGCGAGCTTCTGCAGCGCGTACGCACCGACTCGACTGTTCGACGCGGCCAGTGGATCGCGCTCGCCGACATCTCGCCGGCCCTGCGCACGGCGATGGTGTTGAGCGAAGACAGGCGCTTCTACGAACACAGCGGCGTCGACTGGCGCGCCGTGTCCTCTGCCGCCTGGGGCAACCTGTGGAACACGCGCACGCGCGGTGCCTCGACGATCACGATGCAGCTCGCAGGTCTGCTCGACGACGACCTGCGGCGCAGCGGCAGCGGACGGAGCCTGACGCAGAAGCTCGGGCAGACGGTTGCCGCACAGCGGCTGGAGCATGGCTGGCGCAAGGACCAGATCCTGGAGGCGTACCTCAATATCGTGCCGTTCCGCGGAGAGATCGTCGGCATCGATGCACTCGCGCGCACCCTCTTCGGCAAGGCGCCGCACGGGCTCGACGCGCGCGAAGCGGCTGTCGCGGCGGCTCTGGTGCGCGCGCCCAATGCCAAGCCGACGGCGGTGGCACAGCGCGCCTGCGAACTGATGCGGTCAATGGAGCCCGGGAGCAGGCCCGACTGCGATTCGATCGACATGCTCACCAGCGCGGCATTGCAGCGGCGCAGCTTCGATGCCAGCGAAGGCATCGCGCCGCATCTTGCGCGGCGGGTCGTTGCCTCTCGCGGCGACAACGGACCGGAGAGCATCCGCACCACCTTGCGCGCACCGCTGCAACGCGTCGCGCTCGGCAGCCTGCAGCGGCATCTGCGCGAGCTGCGCGGCCGCAACGTGGAAGACGGCGCCGTGATCGTGCTCGACAACGCGTCCGGCGAAGTGCTCGCCTGGGTCGGCTCGTCGGGTGGTTTGAGCCGTGCATCGGAGGTCGATGGCGTGCTTGCGCAACGGCAACCGGGCTCCACGCTCAAGCCCTTCCTGTATGCCGAAGCCATCGCCGAGCAGCGACTGACGGCGGCTTCGCTGCTGGACGACTCATCGGCGCAGATCGCCACGGCGAGCGGCCTCTACATCCCGCAGAACTACGACCACCAGTTCAAGGGCTACGTGTCGGTGCGTACCGCGCTTGCCGCTTCGCTCAATGTGCCGGCGGTTCGCACGCTGATGATGGTCTCGCCCGAGGCTTTCGCGCGCCAGTTGCGATCGGCCGGCATGGCGCTCGCGCAGAGCGGCGACTACTACGGGTACAGCCTCGCGCTCGGCAGCGCGGAAGTGTCGCTGCTGGGGCTGGCCAATGGCTACCGAACCCTGGCCAACGGAGGCCGGTTCGGCGAGACGCTGTATCTGCCGGCACGGCCTTCGATCGCGCCGAACGCCGGCAAGACAGCGAGCAATGCGCCCGCCATCGATCCCCGCGCCGCGTTCATCGTGGGCGACATCCTGAGCGATGCCAATGCACGCGCGCGCACCTTCGGGCTCGACAGCGTGCTCGGCACCCGCTTCTGGACGGCCGTGAAGACCGGCACCAGCAAGGACATGCGCGACAACTGGGCCATCGGCTGGTCGCAGCGCTACACGGTCGGCGTGTGGGTGGGCAACGCCGGCGGCGCACCGATGTGGGATGTGAGCGGCACCAGCGGCGCTGCGCCCGTGTGGGCCGAGGTGATGGGGTTCCTGCACCGCAACGATCCCAGCCGCGCGCCATCTCCACCGCCCGGCCTGGTGCGGGCTCGCGTGCGTTTCGGCGACGAACTCGAGGCGGCGCGCAGCGAATGGTTCATCGCAGGCACCGAACAACCGATGTTCTCGCTGGCGCCGGATGCATCCGTGGCCGAGAGCGCGCCGCGCATCACATCGCCGTCGAACGGGACCATCATCGCGCTCGATCCCGACATTCCGCCCGATCGCCAGCGCGTGCGTTTCGAGGCGGAAGGCCGCGGCGTGCAATGGCGCATCGACGGCAAGCCTTTCGTGCGCGGCAGCAACGCACTCTGGCTGCCCTGGCCGGGCCGGCATGTGGTGGAACTGCTCGATGCGCAAGGTCGTGTGGTCGACCAGGTCAGGCTCGAAGTGCGCGGCGCCGGGGTCGTCGCCAATGCAAAGCGCTGATCCGACGCCAGGGTGCACATAGGCGCATCCGTCCGACACCTGTCAGCGCGCACCGATAGCCACGTACCGCCAAACGACGGACAGAATCGGCGCACTCCAGCCCACGACCGAGAGCGTCGCAGGCCGCTGGAGCCAGGCATCGGTGCGGCCTACAACTGTTTCAACAGTCCACACGAATGGGGGCGAAAAATGTTGATCAGGATGAGAACCGTGCCGCAGGCTCAGGACCCGCGAATCGTCATCGCATGGATCCGCGCATGCATCTGGGCAAGCATCGAAGGCTGGCCCTTCTGCCGGCTGAAGTAGGTCCGGAGCGAAGCCTCAAGTGCGCTCAGGTGCGGCTCGACTCTCTTGTGCGCCGCGCCTCGTAGGTCTTGAGGTGCGCATAGGCGACGCGCAGCAACGACAACTGCTTGCCATCGCCGCCGCGTCGCATCAGGTCACCCACGATGTGATCCGCCTCGATGGGCGCTCCGCGCTCGATGTCCTTGAACATCGATGCGGTCATCAGGGAATCCGGCGCCGTGACGATGGCACGGGCACGCTCCAGAGCTACAGGGCGCAACGTGAAACCATTGCGGGCGGCGATGGCGGCGCATTCGTCCACCATGCCAACGGCGAGGTCCACGGCCCCACCCCGCACGATGTCGCCGACCGCACCCCGC
Source organism: Variovorax sp. 10L426 (assembly GCF_056395305.1). Taxonomy (NCBI): domain Bacteria; kingdom Pseudomonadati; phylum Pseudomonadota; class Betaproteobacteria; order Burkholderiales; family Comamonadaceae; genus Variovorax; species Variovorax sp. 10L426. Next base: position 4,874 of record NZ_JBFTJF010000038.1, read on the forward strand.
ATGAGGCAAGTCATGCTGGCGGCCGAGGCAATGAGCACCCATTTCTCCCACATGTCCTGCAGGATGCTGTCGGAAGCGTGGCCTTCGAAGCGAGCCTTGCCGAAGGCCGCTTCCAGGGCCTGAACGCGCGCGGAGCGCGTACCGTCCAGTTCACCGTAGGTCAGGCCATGCACGTCGCTGAGATGCAGAACGGTGCCTTCGTCATCGAGCACCGCCGAGATCATGCAGAGGCCGCCAAGCACGCGCTCCTTGCCGAAGCGCTGCGCCAGGTCGTCCAGGTGACGCATTCCATTGAGCACCGGGAGGATCGCGGTGTTCGGCCCGACAGCCGGCGCGAATGAATCCATCGTCTCGGCCAGGTCGTAGGCCTTGCAGCCGACGATCACCACGTCGTAAGGACCACCGATGGCGTCTGCCTGCACGGAGGGCGGCGACGGCAGAGTGAAATCGCCGTGCGGACTCTTGATCACAAGGCCGGTCTTCGCGAGCTGTGCCGCTCGCCGAGGACGCAGCAGGAAGGTTGCGTCTTCTCCAGCCTGCAACAACCTGCCACCGAAATACCCGCCCAGCGCACCCGCGCCCACAACCAGGAAACGCATCGGATTTCCCCGCTCAGAAGATGAAAGAGCGGATTCTGCGCTGCTGGCGCGCGTCTTGCCGGCGCAGTGCTACTTGACGACCATGAGCGTGAACGGCCACACGTACGCCTGCAGCGTCACGAGGACGCCGACAAGGGACGCCAGCGCGATCGAGTGGAAGAACACGTAGCGGAGGATGTCGCCTTCGTGGTTGAACCAGCGGGTCGCAGTCGATGCGACCACGATGGATTGCGCGTCGATCATCTTGCCCATCACGCCGCCCGCACTGTTGGCCGCGCCCATGAGGTTGGGCGACAACCCAAGCTGGTCTGCCGCCACCTTCTGCATGCCGCCGAAGAGCACATTGGACGCGGTGTCCGAGCCCGTCAGCGCCACGCCCAGCCAACCCATCAAGGTGCCGAAGAAGGGGTACAGCACGCCGGTGTTGGCGAAGGCCAGGCCGAGCGTGCTGTCGAGCCCCGAATACCGCGTGAGCGTGCCCAGCGCGAGCATCAGCGCGATCGTGAGCAACGAGAACTTCACGAGGTTGAGCGTACGGCCGTACGCAACGACCAACTGGCCGACGCTGTACTTCGCGACCAGGCCGCCGACGATGGCAGACAGGAGGATGCCCGTGCCCGTCGCCGACAGCAGCGTGAACGCATACACCGCGCCCTCCTTGGTCGGCTGCGGCACCACGGGCGGCACCTTCTCGACCAGGTTGTGCAGCCCTGCGATCGGGAAGTTGGGCGCAAACAGGCCATTGAGCCACTCCTTGACCGGCGGCAGGCCCCAGAGGAACACGAACACCGTCATGATCGCCCAGGGCGTCCAGGCGCGCACCAGTTCGGCGGTCGAATGGCGGGTTCGTGTCGTCGTCGTTGCTGCCGGCGCGCCACTGTCGTCCTCATGTCCCTTGAGCGATACCGAGCGCCAGATGGTTGCGGGCCGCCACACGCGCAGAAAAAGGACCAGCGACACCATCGAGACAATGGCCGCGATGATGTCCACCAGTTCGGGGCCGACGAAATTCGACACCAGGAATTGCGGCACCGCAAACGACACGCCGGTGACCAGGATCGCCGGCCAGATTTCCATCATCGCCTTGCGGCCGGCGAAAGCCCAGATCAGCCAGAAAGGCACCAGCAGCGAGAAGAATGGCAACTGCCGACCGATCATCGCCGTGACCGCCATCAGGTCGTAGCCATGCACCTTGGCCAGCGTGATGACCGGGGTACCCAGCGCGCCGAAGGCGACCGGCGCGGTGTTGGCGATCAGCGAAAGGCCCGAGGCCGCAAGCGGCGAGAAGCCCAGGCCGATCAGGATTGCGGCGGTCACCGCCACCGGCGTTCCAAATCCCGCCGCACCCTCGAAGAAGGCGCCGAACGAAAACGCGATCAGCAGCAACTGCAGGCGCCGATCCTCGGTGACGTCGGAGAGCGAATCCTGAAGCACCTTGAAGCTGCCGTTCTGCTCGGCGAGCTGTTGCAGATAGATGATGTTCAGCACGATCCAGCCAATGGGCAGAAGGCCGGTGATGCCACCCAGGAACGCCGCGCGGCCCGCCAGTCCGGCCGGCATTCCGAAGGCGAAGACGGCGATCAGCAGCGCACTCAGCAGGCCCAGCCCCGCAGCGAAATGCGCCTTGACGTGAAGGAGACCGAGGCAAACGAGCATCACGACGACGGGGATGGCCGCCAGTGCCGTCGAAACCACCATGCTGCCGAACGGGTTGTACACCTGCTGCCATGTCATGGAGCCCACCTTTTCTTGTCGAAATTTGGTCGGAGGAGGCCCTGCGGATAATAGGCACTGCACAACGAACAGACAACCTAGGAGCCCATTCCCGTGCCAGACCTCTCCAAGATCACGAACATCGAAGACCTGCGAGTCATCGCCAAGCGCCGCGTGCCACGCATGTTCTACGACTACGCCGACTCCGGAGCCTGGACCGAAGGCACCTATCGCGCCAATGAAGACGACTTCCAGAAGATCAAGCTGCGCCAGCGCGTCGCGGTCAACATGGAAGGCCGCTCGACCCGCAGCACCATGATCGGCGAGGAGGTCGCGATGCCCGTGGCCATCGCGCCGACCGGCATGGCAGGCATGCAGCACGCCGACGGAGAGATCCTCGGCGCGCGCGCGGCCAAGGCCTTCGGCATTCCGTTCACGCTGTCGACGATGAGCATCTGCTCGCTCGAGGACATTGCCGAGGCCACCGATCGCCATCCGTTCTGGTTCCAGCTGTACGTCATGCGGGACCGGAAATTCATCGAACGACTCATCGAGCGCGCCCGCGCGGCCAATGTGTCGGCGCTTCAGTTGACGCTCGACCTGCAGATCCTCGGCCAACGGCACAAGGACATCAAGAATGGCCTGACCGCGCCGCCCAAGCCCACGCTGAAGAACCTCATGAACCTCGCGACCAAGCCGCACTGGTGCATGGGCATGCTGGGGACCAAGCGCCGCACCTTCCGCAACATCGCAGGCCACGCCGAGAGCGTGAAGGACCTGTCGTCGCTGTCGTCCTGGACGGCAGAGCAGTTCGACCCCACGCTCAGTTGGGCTGACGTCGAATGGATCAAGAAGATCTGGGGCGGCAAGCTCATCCTCAAGGGCATCATGGACGTCGAGGATGCGCGCCTCGCCGCATCCAGCGGCGCGGATGCGCTGATCGTCTCCAACCACGGCGGCCGCCAGCTCGACGGCGCCCCTTCGTCCATCGCGGCTCTCCCGGCCATCGCCGAAGCGGTGGGCACCGAAATCGAAGTCTGGATGGATGGCGGCATCCGAAGCGGCCAGGACGTGCTCAAGGCCCGCGCGCTCGGCGCCCGCGGCACGCTGATTGGTCGCAGCTTCCTTTACGCGCTGGGTGCGTACGGCGAAGCGGGTGTCACGCGTGCATTGCAGATCATCCAGCGCGAACTGGACCTGACCATGGCCTTTTGCGGCCGCACGCAGATTGACGAGGTCAACTCCAGCATCCTGCTGCCCGGGACGTTCTGAGCAGCTCGCGGCGCTGGCTGACAGCGCGCGCCTCTCGGGTGCGGCAATATGTCGACCGTCGCAAATAGCAATCAGAGAGGCGCGATTTCCCCATGAGCACAGTCACATCCACCGCCGGGGCCACGCCCTTCGATCCTTCGACATCCCACCGGCCCTACACCAGCGAAGAAAAGCGCCATCGCATCTTCGCGATCATGGCGGCCTCCTCGGGCAACCTGGTCGAGTGGTTCGACTTCTACGTCTACGCCTTCAGTGCGCTCTATTTCGCGCCCTCGTTCTTTCCCAAGGCCGACCCGACGGCGCAATTGCTCAACACGGCTGGCGTGTTCGCTGCCGGTTTCCTGATGCGCCCCATCGGCGGCTGGCTCTTCGGCCGCGTGGCTGACAAGTACGGCCGCAGGACATCGATGCTGATCTCGGTGACGATGATGTGCGCCGGATCGCTGGCGATCGCGTGCCTGCCCACGTACGCGGCCATCGGCGCGTGGGCGCCCTTCCTGTTGCTGGTCTGCCGGCTGTTCCAGGGCCTTTCGGTGGGTGGCGAGTACGGCACCACGGCGACCTACATGAGCGAGGTCGCATTGCGCGGCCAGCGCGGCTTCTTCTCGTCGTTCCAGTACGTCACGCTGATCGGCGGCCAGTTGCTTGCCGTGCTGGTGATCGTCGTCCTCGAACAGCTGCTGACCGAGGCCGAACTCAAGGCCTGGGGCTGGCGCATTCCATTCGTGATCGGCGCCATCGCGGCAGTGGTCGCCCTATTCCTGCGCCGCACGCTGCAGGAGACACAGACCGCCGAAGTTCGCGCCAACAAGGAAGCCGGCAGCCTCGCCGGGCTGTTCCGCAACCACAAGGCTGCCTTCTTCACGGTGCTGGGCTACACGGCGGGCGGCTCGCTGATCTTCTACACCTTCACGACCTACATGCAGAAGTACCTGGTCAACACGGTCGGCATGCCGATCAAGACCACCAGTTACATCATGACGGTCGCGCTCTTCGTCTACATGTGCATGCAACCGGTGTTCGGCGCGTTGTCGGATCGCATCGGCCGTCGCACGAACATGCTGCTGTTCGGCGGCCTCGGGGCGCTCGCCACGGTGCCCATTCTCACCGCGCTGCAGAGCGTGACGAGTCCGGTCGCGGCCTTCCTGCTCATCATCCTGGCACTGGCGATCGTGAGCTTCTACACCTCCATCAGCGGCATCGTGAAGGCGGAGATGTTCCCGCCCGAGGTCCGTGCGCTCGGCGTCGGGCTTGCCTATGCGGTGGCCAATGCGCTCTTCGGCGGCTCGGCGGAATATGTGGCCCTGGGCCTCAAGTCCATCGGCCACGAGACGGCGTTCTATTGGTATGTGACCGCGATGATGGTGCTTGCCTTCGTCGTGAGCTGGCGGCTGCCGCGCCAGGCCAGCTACCTGCAGCACGATCACTGACGACGGGCTGCGTTCACCGGACATCCTGCTTGTCGACCAGCGCGTGCCGGATCGCGAAGGCCGCGGCCTCGGTCCGGTTCGCCGATTGTGTCTTGCTCAGGATGCTGCTCACATGGTTGGCGACCGTGTTGGGGCTGACGAACAGTTCCCGCGCGATCTGCCGGTTCCCCTTTCCGGCCGCCACGAGACGCAGCACCTGAGCCTCTCGACTGCTCAGCCCGGCCGGGTAGCGCGGCGCCGTCGTCGTGGCGATCCTCGTGCGGCAGACTTCGACACGGACCGCCAGGGCGCGCATGTCGAGTGCCGCGGCCTCCGCCGCGGCCTCATCGAGCACGCTCAGTGCGGCTTCGCGATCGCCTGACGCATCCCTCGCCAGCAGCACCCGCGCGTAACCCAGGCACGCATGCGCGAAGGCGGGCCGCGCCTGCTGGGCGCGATTCATCGACACGGCCGCCTTGAAGTGCGCCTCGGCCTCGTCCCATTGCCGCATGGCGGCCGACAGCAGCCCCAGGAAGGCGTCTGCCGCGCCGAAGCAGGCGATGGACGTGCCAACGAAAAGATTTCGGCCACGACAGGGCTCGAGCAGACGGTAGAGAACCGCCGCACGCGCGGCGTCACCCAGGGCCGCGCACACCTGCGCCAGGTAGGCCAGGCTCGCCAACCAGATGCCGTCGCGCGGCAACGATTGAAAGCCGCCCGCCGCCAGGATTTCGAATTCGGAGCGCGCGTCGTCGAGCTGGTCCAGCTCGACGTAGATCAGCGCCAGGCCGGGTCGCCACAGGTTCGTCTGTGCGTTGTGATGCACGAAGTGCCGCACCAGGGGGGCCACTTCCTGCAGACGGCCCTGCTCGCGGCGCAAGGTGAACATCTGCACTCCGTAGACGCCTGCGGCATCCAGGCCCGGCATGCGATTGCCGATCTCGAAGGTGCGCCGTGCCAGCCGCTCCGCATCTTCGAAGCGTCCTTCGAAAAGCGCGTGCATGGCACGCGACGATGAGGCGACGTATCGGAAGAAAGGCTGCCTGAGTTCATCTCCGCCGCGCTCGTAGCGCTCCAACTGCTCCCGCCAGGTGGCCATGTCGCCAAGTTCGAAGGTGTCGAACATGCGCCACGCCAACGCGGAGAACATGAGGAAGCGGTCGCCCTGCTTCATGGCGATCTCCATCGCCTCGTCGGCATTCGCCACTCGCTCTCCGATGCGATCGTGGTGCCATCGGGCGGACAGCGTTGCGAGCAACGTGATCGCGAGCGTCGACGGGTCGCCAGCCTGTCGGGCGACGCTCACGGCCTCCGCGTGCACTCTCGTCGCCTGGACTTCCTCGCCGCTGAAGATGAGCGCCCGGGCGAGCGAACTCAGCAACTGCGCCTTCAATGCGCGATCGTCCGCACCCAGGGCATTGAGCGCGTCGCGCAGAAGCCGCGCCGCCGCAATGCCGGGCAGGCCAGGGCACCAGCTTGCCATTTCGAAGCCGATGGCGGCCCGGGCAAGTTCGTGGGCGGCGTCGAGTGGCATGCTTGCTCGTGCCGCCTGTTCGAAGACTTCACGCGCCTGCAGGTATTCGCCGGCGCGGGTGTGGGCCTCGCCGAGTGCATTGAGGGTGCGGCAGCGCGCCAGCCCGTCGCTGCCGCGGGCGACATCCATCGCCTGGAGCGCCAGGCGGTAATAGCGCGCCGCCTCTTCGTGTGCCAGCAAGGCATCGGAGCTCTCCGCGGCCTTTTGGGCGTAGTGAATCGCACGCGCTGCATCGCCGCCCGGCAGCGCGGCCCAGTAGTGATAGGCGAGCGCAGGGAGTTGATTCGCCGTGTCATCGCCATGGATCTGCTCGATCGCGCGCCCGACCTTGAGATGCAGCCGGCTGCGGCGCGGCGGCGGGATCTCGTCATACAGCGTCTCCCGAAACAGCGCGTGCCCGAAGTGATAGCGTCCGGGTTCGTCGAGGGCCTCGATCACACGCGACTGCAGCGCCTCTTCCAGTGCACCGATGCATGCGTCCTCCTCCACGTCATCGATGGTACGGACCAGAAGACCGACGTCGAAAGTGCGGCCGATCACCGATGCGCAGGCAAGCACCTGATTGGTGAGGGGCGACAGGCGATTCAGACGCTGGCCGATCACTTCGCGGACCCCTTCGGGAATGCGGCGCGGGCCGTTGACGGCCAGCATCGAGGCCGCGGCTCGCGGTCCGTCGGCGAGCACCTGCTCCTGAATCAGCAGGCGGGTCATCTCCGAGATGAAGAGCGGATTGCCCTCGGTCTGGCGATGCACGGCTTCGGCAAGTGCGAGCGGCACCGTGGCGCCGCCGGCAGCCAGCGTCATCATGCGAATCGTCTCGTCGTGGCCCAGGCCGGTCAGGCGCAAGCGCTCGAAGCCCTGGTGCCTGGCCAGTTCACCCAGCGTGCTCGACAGGGGATGCTGGCGCGACAGTTCGATGTCGCGGTAAGTGATGAGGACGAGAATCCGGCAGGACAACAGATCAGGGGCGATGAATTCGAGCAGACGCAGCGACGAAGCATCGGCCCAATGCAGGTTATCCAGCACGAGCAGCAACGGCTGTTCCGCGGCGGCGCGTTTCCAGAACCCGGTCATCGCGTCGAAGAGACGGAATCGGGCCTGCGCCGGGTCGAACATGGGCAGCGTCTGCGCGCCCGCGGATGGGTTTTGCTTCAGGTCGGGCAGGATCTCCCCCAGCGGCGACGCGGCGTGCACCAGGATGCGCCGCGCAGTCTCGTCGTCGTGCGTCTCGATCCAGCCGCGGAGAAGTTGCAGCCAGGGCCAGTACGGCGGCGCGCCGGGTTCCTCGTTGCAGCGCCCCCAGAGCACCTGCATGCCGCGCGCCGTGGCCCGCTGGGCCAGGATCTGCGCGGTATGCGACTTGCCGATGCCGGGTTCGCCCGCCAGCGCCGCAGTGCCGCCGGTGCCGGCCAGAGCGCGTGTCAATCCGCTTTCGAGCGCGACGAGTTCGCGCTCGCGGCCGACGAATCGGTCGGTCGGCAGACGCGCAGTGTCGTCAGCTTCAATCGTCGCGGGAGGTGTGCGCTGCAACGGCGCACCACAGCCGTCGCAGAAGGTCGCGTCCGATCGCGCATCGCGACCGCAGCGGGCGCATTGCACGGCGCGACCGCTAGACGATGGCTTCCGGACGAATCTGGCTGACCTCGATCACCACGTCCGCGGGAACCTGGGCGATGCGCGCCGCCTTGTAGATCTCCTCAGCGCTCGGTGCCTCGTAGAGGCAGTACGTCTTCTTGCGGTCCGCGGAAAGGAATGAGAACAGCCAGTTCACGCCGACGTCCGCGTTGATGCGCTGGATGACCGCGACGTCCGCCGCAGCAAGCTCCAACTCCTCCGCGAACTGTCGCTCGATCAGGAACAGTGGCATACGACCTCCTTACCCGGCAGGCCACGATCGGCCTGAGTCGGAATTGGGCGACAAATCCCCGGCACGGTCAACGCAACGACCGGCATAGTCAATCCTGACCATTCGACCTGTCTCGAAGGCGTTCGCAAAATGATCAAACCGGCGGATCGTCAAACCGTCGGTGGCTTCCTAGACTTCGCTCACCTACAAAAGGAGTGACTCATGCTCGACGAAGCCAATCTGGAGGCCTTCAAGGGCCAACTGCGCGGGACCCTCATCCAGCCGGGAGACGCCGCCTACGATGAAGCGCGCAAGGTCTACAACGCGATGATCGACAAACGGCCGCGGCTGATCGCGCGCGTCGCCGACGTTGCCGATGTGATCGCATCCGTCAATTTTGCGCGCGAGAACAAGTTGCTCCTGGCCGTGCGCGGCGGCGGGCACAACGGCGGCGGCCTGGGCATGTGCGACGACGGGTTCGTGATCGATCTTTCGGGGCTGCGCGGCATCCGGGTCGATCCGAAGGCCCACAGCGTGCGCGCGGAAGGCGGCTGCACCTGGGGCGACATCGATCATGCGACGCACGCCTTCGGCATGGCGACGCCAGCCGGCATCATTTCCACCACCGGCATCGGTGGCCTGACGCTGGGCGGCGGCATCGGGCACCTGTCTCGTCGCTTCGGCCTGACGATCGACAACCTCCTGAGCGTGGATGTCGTGCTCGCAGACGGAAGCTACGTGACCGCCAGCGCCAAGGAGAACGAAGACCTCTTCTGGGCCGTCCGCGGTGGCGGCGGCAACTTCGGCGTGGTGACCTCGTTCGAATACCGCCTCCATCCGCTCAGCACTGTCGTGGCAGGGCCCACGCTCTGGCCGCTGGAACGCTCCGCGGAAATCCTCGCCTGGTATCGCGACTTCATCGGCAAGGCGCCCACGGAACTGAACGGCTTCTTTGCCTTCCTGACCGTGCCGCCGGGGCCGCCATTTCCCGAGGAACTGCACCTGAAGAAGATGTGCGGCGTGGTCTGGTGCTACGCAGGCGACCCGGCCCGTGCCGAAGAAGCGCTGGCACCAGTGCGAGCCATGAATCCGGCGCTGTATGGCGTCGGGCCCATGCCCTACCCGATGCTGCAGAGCGCCTTCGACGGGCTGTATCCACCAGGCCATCAGTGGTATTGGCGCGCTGACTTCGTGAACGAGCTTTCGGACGAAGCGATCGCACAGCACGTGAAGCACGGCGCGCTCATGCCGACGATGCAATCGTCGATGCACTTGTACCCGATTGACGGCGCCGTTCAGCGCGTCGGGCGCAAGGACACACCCTTCAGCTACCGCGATGCGCGCTGGGCATCTGTGATCGTGGGAGTCGATCCCGACCCCGCCAACCGCGAAAGCATCACTGCCTGGTGCAAGAACTATTGGGATGCGCTGCATCCGCACTCGGCCGGCGGCGCGTACATCAACTTCATGATGGACGAAGGCGAGGATCGCGTGAAGGCGACCTACCGCGAGCACTACGACCGGCTGGCGACCGTCAAGAAGCAATACGACCCGGGCAACCTCTTCCGCGTGAACCAGAACATCCGCCCGGCGGCAAGCGCCTGAGGGCGCCTGAAGATCAGGGTTCGGCTTCCCAAAGCGTGGGATAGCGCCGCACGAAGCCGTCCTCGGTCACTTCAAGCATCGCCGCGTAGTCGAAGCGCGGCGCCGCGTACCAGTAGTCCGATTCGCCGCGCCGCTCGTAGCGCTGGCCGAGTTCGACCAGGCTTGCGCTTTCGAGATCGAGCCAGGCGGCCGGCGCATCGGAGGCCTCACCGGGCGCCAAGTGGAGCCGGCGCACATGCAGCAGATTGGTGGCGGGCGTGAATCCGAGATCGAGATCGATGCAATGGCCGAGTTCTGCCACCGGCGCGTCGTTGAGCTTCCAGGCACCATGGGCGTCGCGCACGATGGAAAGGTCGATCGCCTCGCTGCCCAGCCAGCCGCGCACCGTTCCCCACTGCGTGTGCCAGGCACGGTCGCATCGCACACGATAGTGCAGTTGGGCGTAGCGCCCGTCTTCGTGGCGGAACGCCGCCGCCCCGTCGATCTGCCAGTTGTCGCCATTGCGGTCAAGACGGCAAACATCGTGCCCCGGAGAGCCGAGGCGGCGCCAGAGCATGGAAGCGACGGTCTGCATACGTCGGATGATGGCACCGGGTGCCTGCTCTGCGCAACCCTGCATTGGGCAGACGACAATGACGGCCGTGACGACAGCACCAATTCGCCGCATCGCGCACCTTGACATGGATGCCTTCTACGCATCGGTCGAGTTGCTGCGCTATCCGCAGCTCAAGGGCCTTCCGGTCGTGATCGGCGGCGGACGCCGCAGGGTCGACGAGGTCCTGCGCGACGTGCCGGAGGGCGGAACGCTGGCGGACATTCCGGTTACTTCCTTTCCGCTTCTCAAGGACTACGCTGGCCGCGGGGTGATCACCACGGCAACCTACCCGGCACGTCAGTTCGGCGTCGGCTCGGCGATGGGCCTCATGAAGGCTGCGAAACTGTGCCCACAGGCGATCATCCTGCCCGTGGACTTCGACGAATACCGCATGTATTCACGCAAGTTCAAGCAGGTCATCACCGAAATCGCGCCGGTGATGGAGGACCGGGGCGTCGATGAGGTCTACATCGATTTCACCGAGGTGGCGGGCGGGCAGCGAGAAGGTGGGCGGGTGCTGGCACGGCTGATCCAGAAGTCGATCTTCGATGCGACCGGTTTGACCTGCTCGATTGGCATCGCGCCCAACAAGCTGCTGGCCAAGATGGCGAGCGAATTCCACAAACCCAACGGCATCTCGGTGGTGTTCGAGAGCGACCTCCAGGGCAGCATCTGGCCGCTGCCCTGTCGGAAGGTCAATGGCATCGGCCCCAAGGCCGACGAAAAGCTGCAACGGCACGGCATCCGCACCATTGGCGAGCTTGCAGCACGTGATCGCGACTGGCTGATCACGAACTTCGGCAAGGCCACCGGCGCGTGGATGCATGAAGTCGCCTGGGGGCGTGACGACCGGCCGGTGGTCACCGAAAGCGAGCCGGTCTCGATGAGCCGCGAGACGACCTTCGACCGCGACCTTCAGGCCGTGCGAGACAGGTCCGAACTCGGCGCCATCTTCACGTACCTGTGCGAGAAGCTCGCCGAGGATCTGCAGCGCAAGGGTTACGTCGGCAAGACCATCGGCATCAAGCTGCGCTACGACGACTTCAAGATCGCGACCCGCGACCAGACGATCGACCACTTCACCGCGGACGCCAAGGCCATCCGGCACATCGCGGGACTCTGCCTCAAACGGGTGCCGCTGGAACGGCCGCTGCGTCTGCTGGGTGTACGTGTCGGTGCGCTGGCGAAGGCTGGTGAAGCCGACGCGATACCAGCAGCCCCACCCACGCCTGGGGGGCGGCGCGCTTCGTCCGACGACGCCGGCTCGGCGGCACGGACCGCCTCTCTCTTCTAGCGCTTGCGCAACTTCAGAGCGGGGGGACGCCGTTCTGCCATTGCGCCCAGTTTGAAACGATGTAGTCCACGACGCGACTGCCCACCAACTCGACGTTCTCGACTGCCTCGGCGAAGCCGCCGGCCGTTTCGCCCGGCGCAGGATCCAAGTGCTGTAGAGTGGTTTCGCGCGGATTGCCTTGATCGAAGTTGACTGCGCCGCGCAGACTCATCACGCGATCGGTGCCGTGACTGCGCTTGATCACGAGTGTGACCGCCGCCGCTTCCATCTCGGTGATGACGTAATCGTCCGCACCATAGAGCTTGGCGATGTACTGCGCCTGGTTCGACATGCCGGGACCGTGGAAGAAGGTGTCGCCGGTCATGTGGGTTCCGGTGCCGACGAAAGGTGCGCGGCGGGCGGCGGCCTGCGGGTAGCGCTGACGATAGGCTCGGGCGGCGTCCGAATCCTTCAACGGCGTGCCGGCGGACAGCTTCATGGCCCACGCCACGAGTTCGGGGTTCAGTTTGAACCGGCGATACTCCTCATAGCCCTTGCGCGGCATGAAAGTCGGTTCGCCGGCCTTGTTCTCTTCGGGCGCCCAGCGATGGCCGAGGTCATAGTCGACCAGCCAGGTGGCCCAGCTCACTTCTCCGATCGTGCCGCGCGACGGCGGCGTGCCTGCCACGCCCGAGATCACGTAGTAGGCCTTGGAGAAATCGAATTTCGGGTTCTGCAGGATTGCCTGCATCGAGGACGACGAGTTCACCTTGCCCATGCCGAGGACCGCGCCGCAGACGCCGTCGGCGTTGCAGTACACAGGCTGCAGCGCACCTGGAACGCTGATGGGCGTTGCGTTCATCCAGTAGCGTTCGTACCAGTGCTGGAATTCGCCGGCACGGTCTCCCGTGTTCTTGCCGATCTCGAACATCGAGGCGACGAACACCTTCACCTTGATGGGCTCGGCAACGTGAGGTTGCGACGTCGAGGCGCAACCCGCGGCGAATAGCGCCACGGAAAACAGCGCAAGCAGACGCGTACGAACAGACCGAACAGGGGACATGAAGCTTCTCCGAGTGAATGAGAGAAATGGAATTTCGACGGCAGACGGCGGCGCACCGACATCGTTCGCAGCGTCCTACAGCGGCAAGGGGGCCGTTCGGTGAGGCTGGAGCCCTCCGTGCTGCATTCGCTCGAGATTGTCGCAAACCTCATGCCTTCCAACGGATTTCGCCCCATTCCACTCGCCAATGGTCTGGTCTACATCAACCCGGCCATGCCCGGACTTCGGCGCTACAAGCGCGGCGACACATTCCGGTATCGGGATGCCAATGGCGCCTGGGTACGAGACCCTGATCAACTCGCCCGCATTCGGGGTCTCGCGATTCCTCCCGCCGACAAGGACGTCTGGATTTGGTCGCTCCAGAACGGTCATCTTCAAGCAACCGGCGTCGATGGACGCGAAGACGCCGATCTCACGCCGATGATGCGTGACCTCGGGCGGTTGCTCTTGCAGATGTGGAGTCAAACTGAGCAGATCATCGAAGAACTCAACGCCCGGATCGGGCATTTGGCCAGGGGCAGTGACCTGTGCCGGCGGTTGCAGACGATCCCCGGAGTCGGTGTACTTCTGGCAACGGCAATCGTCTCTGCCATTGGTAACGGCGCTCACTTCAGTCGAGCACGCGACCTGTCAGCCTGGGTGGGCATCGTGCCGCGGCAGTTCTCCACGGGCGGCAACACACGTTTGCTCGGAATCACCAAACGCGGCAACAGCTATCTCCGTCGGCTGTTCATCCAAGGCGCTCGCGCCTTGTGGGTCTGGAAGGACAAACATCCGGACGATCCACTGCAACGCTGCTGATCGAGGTTGGCCAGCGTCGGCACGCCCACGTGGCGATATGTGCGTTGGCCAACAAGCTAGCGCGTATCGCTTGGGCCGTCATGCGATCGGGTTGCGACTTCGAGTCGCACTATCGACGGCCACCGATGGCGGCAGCGACGACCTGACAAGATCTCGAAACTATCCGCAGCCCGCGCAGCACTGAGCATGGCGCAAACGACCATCCGTCGCCCCTGGCAACCCGTCTGGACCTCCGGCGCCTGAACGCCTTTGCACTAATTGGGACAGGAGCGCGCGGCTTCATCATGCAGGCCAAGGGTCTGACAGGCAGAGACCTCGACAGGCCGGATAGATAAACGCGAGTCGTTCTACGCCCACCAGTTGGGAGCTTGCGGTTTCGGGGCGGACCATAGAGAAGTCCATGCTCCACACCTCGTTGGGGTGCAACGGGCGGACGAGCGGCTGCCGCTCAGGCACAGGCAGCTTCTTGCGCCGGCGCTTGCGCACCATCAGACCTTCCTCGCGATAAAGCCGATAGGTGCGCTTGACGTTGATGGCCCAGCCATCAATGCGTAGCCTGCCGGCTGTGCAGCATTCGGTAGCCGTGGCGGCGATGCTGGCCCGCGAGTTCCTTCAGGCGCTCACGCAAGGCCTTGTTGCCGTCGTCGCGAGGTGCGTAGCGCAGCGTGCTGGCGCTCATGCCCACCAGCCTCAATGCCTGGCGTTCGCTCAGGCCCCGACCCTGGAACTGCCGCACGACCTCGCGTCGTGCCGACACGGCCACTATTTTCCCTTGAGCACCTCGCGCATCGCATCGATCTCCAGCATCGAGTTCGCCAGCAACCGTTTGAGCTTGCCGTTCTCGGCTTTCAGGGCTTTCAAACGCTGTGCGTCCGAGGCCTTCATTCCGCCGAACTTGGCCTTCCAAGCGTAGTGGCTCGGTTCACTAAAGCCGTGCTTCCTGCACAGCTCCTTGCCCGAACACGGATACAGTGCCCTCGGGGCGAAGATTGCCGAATGCACGCGGGATGTTCGCCTGTTACACGCGGCCGAAGCACGCTTGCTCACGTTTTTGGATCAATACCGTTCTGACGTGTGTTGCGCTTTGGTGTTTGGAAACGCAAAAAGCCCAGCCTGATAGGGCTGGGCTTTTTGGGGCTGTAAGAGCCTGACGATGACCTACTTTCACACGGGAACCCGCACTATCATCGGCGCTGAGGCGTTTCACTGTCTTTGATCGACAGATCAAAGTTATAGGGTCAAGCCGCACGAGCAATTAGTATCGGTTAGCTTAACGCATTACTGCGCTTCCACACCCGACCTATCAACGTCCTGGTCTTGAACGACTCTTCAGGGGGCTCAAGGCCCCGGCAGATCTCATCTTGAAACGAGTTTCCCGCTTAGATGCTTTCAGCGGTTATCTCTTCCACACTTAGCTACTCGGCAATGCCACTGGCGTGACAACCGATACACCAGAGGTGTGTCCACTCCGGTCCTCTCGTACTAGGAGCAGGCTTCCTCAAATCTGCAGCGCCCACGGAAGATAGGGACCAAACTGTCTCACGACGTTTTAAACCCAGCTCACGTACCTCTTTAAATGGCGAACAGCCATACCCTTGGGACCGGCTACAGCCCCAGGATGAGATGAGCCGACATCGAGGTGCCAAACACCGCCGTCGATATGAACTCTTGGGCGGTATCAGCCTGTTATCCCCAGAGTACCTTTTATCCGTTGAGCGATGGCCCTTCCATACAGAACCACCGGATCACTATGTCCTGCTTTCGCAGGCTCCACAAGATCTAGCGACCCTGCTTCAAAGCCTCCCACCTATCCTACACAGATCTGTTCAAAGTCCAATACAAAGCTACAGTAAAGGTTCATGGGGTCTTTCCGTCTTTCCGCGGGGAGATTGCATCATCACAAACATTTCAACTTCGCTGAGTCTCAGGAGGAGACAGTGTGGCCATCGTTACGCCATTCGTGCAGGTCGGAACTTACCCGACAAGGAATTTCGCTACCTTAGGACCGTTATAGTTACGGCCGCCGTTTACTGGGACTTCAATCAAGAGCTTGCACCCCATCATTTAATCTTCCAGCACCGGGCAGGCGTCACACCCTATACGTCCACTTTCGTGTTTGCAGAGTGCTGTGTTTTTAATAAACAGTCGCAGCCACCGATTTTTTGCAACCCATTCATGCTCCGTTGTTCACTTCACACTAATAGGGCACACCTTCTTCCGAAGTTACGGTGTCAATTTGCCGAGTTCCTTCTCCTGAGTTCTCTCAAGCGCCTTAGAATACTCATCTCGCGCACCAGTGTCGGTTTGCGGTACGGTCGTGTGCAGCTGAAGCTTAGTGGCTTTTCCTGGAACCTCGTTCAGTCACTTCACCAGCAAGCTGGCTCGATCGTTGGCCTCGGTATATGACGGGCGGATTTGCCTACCCATCGCCTACTTCCAACTAAACCGGGATATCCAACACCCGGATGACCTATTAAGATCCGTCCCCACATCGCACTACACATCGGTACAGGAATATTGACCTGTTTCCCATCAGCTACGCATCTCTGCCTCGCCTTAGGGGCCGACTCACTCTACGCCGATGAACGTTGCGTAGAAAACCTTGCGCTTACGGCGAGGGGGCTTTTCACCCCCTTTAACGCTACTCATGTCAGCATTCGCACTTCTGATACCTCCAGCACGCTTTACAACGCACCTTCACAGGCTTACAGAACGCTCTCCTACCACTTGCAATAAATTGCAAATCCGCAGCTTCGGTAACTGGCTTAGCCCCGTTACATCTTCCGCGCAGGACGACTCGATCAGTGAGCTATTACGCTTTCTTTAAATGATGGCTGCTTCTAAGCCAACATCCTGACTGTTTTAGCCTTCCCACTTCGTTTCCCACTTAGCCAATTTTAGGGACCTTAGCTGGCGGTCTGGGTTGTTTCCCTCTTGAGTCCGGACGTTAGCACCCGGTGCTCTGTCTCCCAAGCTGTACTCTTCGGTATTCGGAGTTTGCCTTGGTTTGGTAAGTCGCCATGACCCCCTAGCCAAAACAGTGCTCTACCCCCGAAGGTAATACTTGAGGCACTACCTAAATAGTTTTCGGAGAGAACCAGCTATTTCCAAGTTTGTTTAGCCTTTCACCCCTATCCACAGCTCATCCGCTAGTTTTGCAACACTAGTCGGTTCGGACCTCCAGTACCTGTTACGGCACCTTCATCCTGGCCATGGATAGATCACTTGGTTTCGGGTCTACACCCAGCGACTGATCGCCCTATTCGGACTCGATTTCTCTACGGCTTCCCTATTCGGTTAACCTTGCCACTGAATGTAAGTCGCTGACCCATTATACAAAAGGTACGCAGTCACCCTCGCGGGCTCCTACTTTTTGTAAGCATGCGGTTTCAGGATCTATTTCACTCCCCTCCCGGGGTTCTTTTCGCCTTTCCCTCACGGTACTAGTTCACTATCGGTCGATGATGAGTATTTAGCCTTGGAGGATGGTCCCCCCATATTCAGACAGGATTTCTCGTGTCCCGCCCTACTTTTCGTTAGCTCAGTACCACACAGGTCTTTTCACATACGGGGCTATCACCCGCTATGGCCAGCCTTTCCAAGCTGTTCTGTTAAGTCTTGTGCTATCACTAACAGGCTCTTCCGATTTCGCTCGCCACTACTTTCGGAATCTCGGTTGATGTCTTTTCCTCGAGCTACTGAGATGTTTCAGTTCACCCGGTTCGCCTCGCATACCTATGTATTCAGTATGCGATACCTTTCGGTGGGTTTCCCCATTCGGAAATCTCCGGATCAAAGCTAATTTGCCAGCTCCCCGAAGCTTATCGCAGGCTATCACGTCCTTCGTCGCCTATCATCGCCAAGGCATCCACCACATGCTCTTATTCACTTGACCCTATAACTTTGACGTTTCTTCACAGAAACCAAAATCAATCAAGGAATTACCAGGCCTTTCACCTGGCGCGTTATGCCGCCTTCATAAATCGATTTGACTCGAAATTGAAGTTCATTTGACGCAATCAAAAATTCATGTTGCTGACGGCACGGTGAGCCATGAAGCTCTTTCCGTCAGCAACGCTGATTCGACTCTATGAATTTTTAAAGAACAGCCGATTGATCAGGAGATCCCGATCAACAACAAAGAAGCCTCATGCTTGCGCACAAAGCCGCTTTGGTGTTGAGTGCTTCAGTATCGGACGTCGTCAAGACAAAGAATTGGTGGAGGATGACGGGATCGAACCGACGACCCCCTGCTTGCAAAGCAGGTGCTCTCCCAGCTGAGCTAATCCCCCAGGGTCCTCACACTTGACGCATATGACCATTGGAAGAATTGGTGGGTCTAGTTGGGCTCGAACCAACGACCCCCGCCTTATCAAGACGGTGCTCTAACCAGCTGAGCTACAGACCCATGTCGATGGAATCGACTTCATCCAACAACCGATAAGTGTGGGCGTTCAATTTGAACGGCTCGTTTCCAGAAAGGAGGTGATCCAGCCGCACCTTCCGATACGGCTACCTTGTTACGACTTCACCCCAGTCACGAACCCTGCCGTGGTAATCGCCCTCCTTGCGGTTAGGCTAACTACTTCTGGCAGAACCCGCTCCCATGGTGTGACGGGCGGTGTGTACAAGACCCGGGAACGTATTCACCGTGACATTCTGATCCACGATTACTAGCGATTCCGACTTCACGCAGTCGAGTTGCAGACTGCGATCCGGACTACGACTGGTTTTATGGGATTAGCTCCCCCTCGCGGGTTGGCAACCCTTTGTACCAGCCATTGTATGACGTGTGTAGCCCCACCTATAAGGGCCATGAGGACTTGACGTCATCCCCACCTTCCTCCGGTTTGTCACCGGCAGTCTCACTAGAGTGCCCAACTAAATGTAGCAACTAATGACAAGGGTTGCGCTCGTTGCGGGACTTAACCCAACATCTCACGACACGAGCTGACGACAGCCATGCAGCACCTGTGTTACGGTTCTCTTTCGAGCACTAAGCCATCTCTGGCAAATTCCGTACATGTCAAAGGTGGGTAAGGTTTTTCGCGTTGCATCGAATTAAACCACATCATCCACCGCTTGTGCGGGTCCCCGTCAATTCCTTTGAGTTTCAACCTTGCGGCCGTACTCCCCAGGCGGTCAACTTCACGCGTTAGCTTCGTTACTGAGTCAGTGAAGACCCAACAACCAGTTGACATCGTTTAGGGCGTGGACTACCAGGGTATCTAATCCTGTTTGCTCCCCACGCTTTCGTGCATGAGCGTCAGTGCAGGCCCAGGGGATTGCCTTCGCCATCGGTGTTCCTCCGCATATCTACGCATTTCACTGCTACACGCGGAATTCCATCCCCCTCTGCCGCACTCCAGCGATGCAGTCACAGATGCAGTTCCCAGGTTGAGCCCGGGGATTTCACAACTGTCTTACATCACCGCCTGCGCACGCTTTACGCCCAGTAATTCCGATTAACGCTTGCACCCTACGTATTACCGCGGCTGCTGGCACGTAGTTAGCCGGTGCTTATTCTTACGGTACCGTCATTAGCCCTCTTTATTAGAAAGAGCCGTTTCGTTCCGTACAAAAGCAGTTTACAACCCGAAGGCCTTCATCCTGCACGCGGCATGGCTGGATCAGGCTTGCGCCCATTGTCCAAAATTCCCCACTGCTGCCTCCCGTAGGAGTCTGGGCCGTGTCTCAGTCCCAGTGTGGCTGGTCGTCCTCTCAGACCAGCTACAGATCGAAGGCTTGGTGAGCCTTTACCTCACCAACTACCTAATCTGCCATCGGCCGCTCCATTCGCGCAAGGCCTTGCGGTCCCCTGCTTTCATCCGTAGATCGTATGCGGTATTAGCACAGCTTTCGCTGCGTTATCCCCCACGATTGGGCACGTTCCGATGTATTACTCACCCGTTCGCCACTCGCCACCAGGATTGCTCCCGTGCTGCCGTTCGACTTGCATGTGTAAGGCATGCCGCCAGCGTTCAATCTGAGCCAGGATCAAACTCTATAGTTCGATCTTGAATTTTTCGCTCGATTTCTCAAGCAACTCATAAAAACGGAATTGAAGTGAACTTCACTTCTATTCTCATGAGCGTTTAAAGTCCGAAGACTTCGTTCCGAAGAACTTGGCCATTCGCCTCAAACGCCCACGCTTATCGGCTGTATGTTTTTAACGATCACCGCGCTCCGCTTCGCGCTTCACTTCGCTGCGATCAGCGAAGCCCTCTATTATTACACGCTTTTCAGAAGATCTGAAAAACTTTTTAAGCTTTTCTTTTCCCCCCTCCGCTCACCTCAACCTCGCTCCGAAGAACTCCTTCGAGATCCGTGTTTAGCGGAGCCTGCGATTATGACACGGTTTT
>NZ_JBFTJF010000039.1:0-15084 GCF_056395305.1 Variovorax sp. 10L426
CGGGGGCGACGACGGGGATTTCCATCTTCATGGATTCGAGGACCATGAGGGTGTCGTCGGCCTGCAGGGTGTCGCCGGGCTTTACCAGGATCTTCCAAACGGTGCCGGTGATCTCGGAGCGAATCTTTGTCTGTGTGGTCATGGGTGGGGGTGCCTCGTTGGATGGCGGTTGAGCGTCGGATGCCTGAACTTTACTCGACATTAAGATTGTTGACAATACGAATGTGCCCATGATTTAATCGAGGCATTGCAGCGAAACGCTGCGCCAACGAAAGGCGGACACTTCCGCCGTACTGGAGACAAAGGCCATGCCCCTATCCCATACCGACGTACGTCGCATCCTCGAAATCCTGGACAGCGCCGCACACCTCGAATCCCTTGACGTCACAGTGGGTGATTTCGAACTTCACGCCCGCAAGCCCGGCGCCTCGTCGGCCCTGGTCGAGCGGACACCTCAAAGGCAGGCCGCCCGCCCCGCCGACCAGGCCGAATCGCCCGTGGGCGCCTCTCCGGCCAACGCGCCGGAAGCATTGACGGAGGTCCCCGAGGGCCTGGTCGCAGTGCGCGCACCGATGGTCGGCAGCTTCTATTTGCGTCCGAGCCCCGATCAACCGCCCTTCGTCACCATCGGCAGCACGGTGCAGGCCGACGACACGGTGTGTCTGGTCGAGGTCATGAAGATGTTCAACACGGTCAAGGCCGGTGTCACGGGCACGGTCGAACGCATCGTGATCGAGAACGGCAAGCCGGTGCAGCACGACCAGATCGTGATGTTGATCAAGCCGACGCTGGGGGCCTGATGATGAGCGAGACTGTTTCCATCCCCGTGGCGAAGCGCGACATCCGGCGCGTGTTCGTGGCCAATCGCGGCGAGATCGCCGTGCGCGTCATCCGTGCCTGCCGCAGCCTCGGCATCGAGGCCGTCGTCGGCGTCTCCGAGGCCGACACCGAAACGCTCGCCGCGAAGATGGCCGATCAGGTGGTCGTGCTCGGTCCTCCGCTCGCTGCTGAAAGCTACCTGCGTGCCGACAAGATCGTCGAGGCGGCCCTGCAAACCGGCTGCGATGCGGTGCATCCCGGCTACGGCTTCCTCTCCGAGCGCTCGTCCTTCGTGCGCGCCTGCGTCGAGGCCGGGCTGGTGTTCGTCGGCCCCTCCGCCGACGCCATCGACGCGATGGGCGACAAGATCACGGCGGTGGGCTTGGCGCAGAAGGCCGGCGTGCCCCGCGTGCCGGGCTCGGGCGCCCTCTCCGATGTCACGCACGCGCGGCGCGTCGGCGCCGAGATCGGCTATCCGGTGCTGATCAAGGCGACCGCGGGCGGCGGCGGCCGCGGCATGCGCATCGTCCGGGATGAGAGCGAACTCGAATCGCTGATGAGTTCCGCCTCCAACGAGGCGCAATCGGCCTTTGGCGACGCCACGCTCTACATGGAGAAGTTCATCGAGCACGCGCGTCACATCGAGATCCAGGTCATGGCCGACATGCACGGCAATGTGGTCTACCTGGGTGAGCGCGAATGCTCGACGCAGCGCCGCCACCAGAAGCTGATCGAGGAGGCACCCTCCCCCGCCGTCGACGAGGCGATGCGCCACGCCATGGGTGAGTGCGCCGTGAGCCTGACCCGCAACGCCGAGTACTGCGGCGCCGGCACGATCGAATTCGTGGTCGACCAGCGCGATAACCGGTATTTCTTCCTCGAGATGAACACGCGCATCCAGGTGGAGCACCCGGTGACGGAAATGATCACCGGTTTCGACCTGGTAGCCGAGCAGATCCGCGTCGCTGCCGGACTGCCGCTGTCGTTCACGCAGGCCGACGTGCAATTGCAGGGCCACGCGATCGAATGCCGCATCAACGCCGAGGACCCGGACCGCAACTTTCTGCCGCGCCCAGGCCTGATCTCGCGCTGGGACGTGCCGTCCGGCGAAGGCATTCGCGTCGACAGCCACTGCTATGCGGGCTACACGGTGCCGCCCTACTACGACTCGCTGCTCGGCAAGCTGATCGTGCATGCGCCGACGCGCGAACAGGCCATCGCGCGGATGCGCCAGGCGCTCGGCGGCCTGCGGGTCGAAGGCCCTTCGACGACCGCGCCTTTCCATGACGCGGTCCTCGCGCACGCCGACTTCGTGAATGGCAAGGTCACGACCCGCTGGGTCGAGGAGACCTTCCTGCCGGAACGCAAGGCCGCGCAGAAGGCGGCTGCCCAGGCTGCCAAGGCGGCGCAGGCCGAAATCGGAGCACAGCCATGACCGATGTCGTGCTGCCTGTACTGCGCTATACCGACGTCAGCCTGACCGACGGCCAGAGCGCGCGCTGGGCCGGCGGAATGACGACGCCCATGGCGCTCGCCCTCGCTCAGCGACTGGCCGCCACACGCCCCGCGGCGGTCGAGATCGCCTCGCTGGCCACGCTGCAGCAATGCGTGGCGCGCGGCGAAAACCCGTGGCAGCGCATCGAGTTGCTGCGCGAGCGCTGCCCCGGCGTCCCGCTGCGCGCGGCCCTTTCGCTGCTGACCGACCATGGTCGGCGCGGCTGCGACGTCATCTCGACCGAAGTCGCCACGCTGTGGCTGCGCGAACTGGCGCGACGCGGCGTTTCCGAGATCGCGCTGATCGACCCGCTGCTTGTCATCGAGCGCATGGCGCCGGTGCTGAAGGCGGCCAAGGCGCTTGGCCTCACGACCATCGCCGCCTTGCCGTTCGCGCAAGATTCGGCGCACGGCGACGATGACTTGCGCACGAGAGCAGCGGCCCTCGCGCTGGCTGGCGCCGATCGCGTGATGCTCCGCGACGAGGCCGGCCTGCTGACCACCGACCGCCTGGCCACCCTGCTGCCCGCCCTGCGACGCGGCCTCGGCGGCACACCGCTCGATCTGCACCTGCGCTGCCAGACGGCGCTTGCGCCCATGGTCGCGCTCGAGGCCGTGCGTCTCGGCATCGACGGGCTCGACACCGCATGCGCGCCGGTGGCCAACGGCGCGTCGGTCCCGGCACTTGGCACGTTGCTCAAATCGCTGCGCCTTCTCGAGCGGGGAACGCCCGCCAGCTTGCTGCACGCCGTTGGCGAGGCCGACCGGCTTCTCTCCGAGATGGCCGACTACCACGGCTTCGCGCCGGCTCGCGCCTGGGTTTTCGACCTCGCTCCCTATGCGCACGAGATGCCGGGCGAGATCGCCGCGCATTTCATGCGTAAGCTCGCCGAAGCAGGCCTCACGCACCAGTTGCACGTGTTCGCCAACGAATGCGCCCGCGTGCGAGGCGAAGTCGGCGCGCCTCCGATGCTGGCGCCTTTTGCGTGGCCGATTGCCGAGCAGGCGCTGCTGCACGTGCAGGGCACGCCCCGTTATGCGGAGATTCGGCCCGGCATTCGGCGGGCCCTGCAACAGGTCTACGGGCCGGCCTCGAAGGACGTCGATGCCCGGCTCGCCCAACGCGTCGGTGCGCTGCCGACGGCCGTCGCATTGTCGGTGGGTGCATTGCACGCAGCCCACCCCGAGGTGAGCGATGCAGCGTTGGTGATCTCACAGGCCTGCGGCGTTGCGCCCGAAGCGTTGCCCGCAGCCGCTTCGCCCGAAGCACTCCGCTACGCGGGCGTGACGCCTGCGGAAGCCCTTCTCGCCGGCCTCACGGCACGCGCCGCGCCTTACGCGCAGCTCAGCGTGCAGGGCCCCGGCGTCTCGATCCAAATCCAAGGCACGGAGGGCTGAAGCCATGCTCGAACACCTCAAGAGACTCGTTGCGGCGGAAACCGCTCGCACCGGCAAGCGCCGCACCATCCACCTGACCGACGACACGCTGCGCGATGGCCAGCAGTGCCTGTGGGCCACCCGCATGCGCACCGAGCAGATGCTGCCAATCGCCGAACGGATGGACCGCGCCGGCTTCCTCTCGATGCAGGCGATCGCGCTGGTCCAGTTCGATGCCAGCGTGCTGTTCCTCAACCAGGACCCGTTCGAGCGCATCCGTCTGCTGCGCGAGCGAATCACGCGCACACCGATGCGTGCCGCCATACGCAGCAACTTGATGCGCGGCTTCTTTCCGGTGGCCGACGACATTACCGACCTCTTCGTCGAACGGCAGATCGCCAATGGCATCCGCGAGATCGCAGTCTTCGACGCCCTACTGTGCAACGAGAACCTCGCTTCGAGCATCGCCACGGCGCGTCGGCTCGGCGCCAATGTGACCCTTGGACTCGGCTACAACATCGCGCCCGGCTATGACGATGCCCTGTATGTCAACAAGGCACGCGAAGGCGTGGAACGGTTCGGAGTGCAGACCGTGATGCTGGCCGACGCGGCTGGCATCCTGACGATCGATCGGGTGCGCAAATTGGTGCCGGCGATCAAGCAGGCCATTGGCGACAAGCGGCTGGAGTTCAATACTCACTGCCTGACCGGACTCGGGCCTTGGCTCGCAATCGAGGCCGCGGTGCATGGCGCCGACAGCATCCTGACAGCCGTGGACCCGCTGGCCAACGGCAACTCGCTGCCGGCCAGCCAGATGATCGCGCGCAACCTGCGCGAGATCGGCTTCGACGTGAAGGTCGACGACGGCCTGCTGGACGAAGTCGGTGAGTACTTCGGCGCACTGGCCGAGCGCGAGGGTCAACCGGTCGGTGTTCCTGCCGAGTACGAACCGAGCCACTACATCACCCAGTACGCGGGCGGCGCGATGAGCAACCTGGAATCCCAGCTCAAGCTCGCCGGCATGACCGACAAGATGCCGGCGGTGCTGGAAGAGATCGGGCGGGTGCGCGTGGAACTCGGCTCGCCGATCATGGTCACGCCCTATCCCGCGATCGTCTCGGCGCAGGCTGTGATGAACGTGCTCAACGGCGAGCGCTACAAGGTCGTGCCCGACGAGGTGAAGAAGTACGTCTGCGGCTATTTCGGCGAGCTGCCGCTGCCGGTGGACGCGAACGTGAAGGATCGGATCATCGCCAACGGCTCGAAAGACGTGGCCCTGACACCGCCCACCATCGAGCCGGTGCTGCCAGGATTGCGCCAGCGCTACAAGAACATCGGCGACGATGAGTTGCTGCTGCGCTACATGTACGGCGACGAGAAGATCAACGGCCTCGGGCCGACGGCAACGGAAGACAGCTTCAGCCTCCGGCACCCGGTGGTCGACCTCTTGGCCGGCGTGGCCAAGCGCCAACGCAAGGCGCAAGTCCAGGTGTCCGGCGGTTTCTCGCTGAGCGCGACCTGAGGAGAGCCAACTCCAGGTAGGGTAAATCCTGCGTCGCGAGTTGCGCGACATCAACTGCGCGCTCCGACAATCGGGCTCATGTCTACAGCCACACTCCAACATCCTGCCGCCGCACGCGGTGCAACGCGCCGCGCCAACTCCACCCCAGCGCCGGGCCCATTTGCCATCGAGATGATGGAACTCGGCACGCCGGCGAACCCCATGCATGTGCGCGTCGGACGCAAGCCGGGCAACGGCACGGGCGTGCCCCTGCTGCTGTTCAACGGCATCGGGGGCAACATCGAGTTGCTGGCTCCGCTCGCGGAACGCATGCCCGAGCGCGAGATCGTCATCTTCGACATCCCCGGCGTCGGCGGGTCGGAACTGCCGCGCTGGCCGTACCGGCTCGGCGGAATCGCCCGGTTGGCTGCACAGATCCTGGACCGGTTCGGCATCGACGAGGTAGACGTGCTGGGCGTCTCCTGGGGCGGCGCCGCCGCGCAGGAGTTCGCCTATACCTGCCGCAAGCGCTGCCGCCGGCTCATTCTCTGTGCGACCGCACCGGGCGCGGTGATGGTTCCGGCCAGCCCGAGCGTGCTGTGGAAGATGGCGACGCCGAAGCGCTACACCAATGCGGAGTACTCGCGCAACATCAGCGGGGACATCTACGGCGGTGATTTTCGCCAGGACCCTGCGCTGGCCGCCGAGCTGTTCCGCCACGTCAAGTACAAGTCCCGGCTGGGCTATTACCTGCAGCTTCTCGCCGCCTCCGGATGGACCAGCGTGCATTGGCTGGCGGGCCTGCGCCAGCCCACGCTGCTCATGGCGGGCGCGGACGATCCGCTGGTGCCACTGGCCAACGCGAAGCTCATGCACATGCTCATCCAGCATTCGGAACTGAAGGTTCTCGACTGCGGGCACATGTTCCTGATGACCCGCGCCGAGGAATCCGTCGCGGCCATCCGCGACTTCCTGGACAGGCCCTGAAGCTTCGGGGTGCCTGGTTTTTTGTTCGGCCTTCCAAAATCCCTTTCGCCATGAGCACTCCCGACTTCACCTTCGAATCCCTCGCCGGCCTCGTCGGTCAGCGCATCGGCTCCTCGTCGTGGATCACCATCGAGCAGGCCCGCATCGACGAGTTCGCCCACTGCACGAACGACGCGCAATGGATCCACGTCGACATGGAACGGGCCGCCAAGGAAAGTCCCTTCGGCGGCACCATCGCCCACGGCTTCCTGACGCTGTCACTGTTGGCGCCCACGGGCTTCGATGTGCTGTTCTCGCACATGAAGCTCAAGCAGGCGGTGAACTACGGACTGGACAAGGTCCGCTTCATCGCGCCCGTGCGTGCCGGCAAGCGCGTGCGCAATCACATCAGCGTGGTATCCATCGAGGACAAGGGCAACGGCCGCCATCTGCTCATCACAGAGAACTCGATCGAGATCGAAGGCGAGGAAAAGCCCGCCCTGGTGGCACACTCGATGGCCATGCTGATGGCCTGACGGCCGAAGAAGCACGAGGAGACAAGAACATGGCGACAACATCATCGGCCGCCGGCAAGCAACCCCTGAAGAAGAAGGCGGCGACGCCGAAGCCGGGTTCGACATCGGTACGCAAACGCGCCTCGGTCAAGGCCGCCACGCAAACGCCCGCGAAGGACGCGCCACCCAGGGCGGCGAAGTCGGCCAAGGCGGCCAAGCCGGCAAGGCAGTCCGCCCGCACGACCGCCGATCCGATGGCCGTGGTCAACGAACTCACCGACCTGGTCGCGCGCGCCAGCGAGAACACGTTGGCGCCGAACCCGCTCATCGGGCTGCGGGCCGCCGATTTTGCGGAGGCCACCCAGTCGCTGCTCAAGCTGGCCAAAGTGTCCCCGGGCGCCACGGTCGGGTCGCTCGCCAAGTATGCGAAATCGCTCGGCGAGATCGTGCAGGGCCGCTCGGAGCTCGCGCCCGACGCCAAGGACCGTCGCTTCGCGGACCCCGCCTGGCAAGGCAACTTCGTCTACAAGCGCCTGATGCAGAACTACCTGCTCACGCACAACGAATTCAACAGCCTGATCGCCGGGTCCAGGCTGGGCGAGCGCGAGAAAGGTCAGGCGCAATTCCTGACCGCGCTGGTCACCGACGCCCTGGCGCCGAGCAACTGGCTGCTCGGCAATCCCGCGGCGGTGCGCAAGGTCGTCGACACCGGTGGCGCGAGCCTCCTGAAGGGCGTCAAGAACCTCGTGAGCGACATGCGGCACAACCACATGATGCCGATGCAGGTCGACAGCACACCGTTCAGGATCGGCGAGAACATGGCCACCTCTGCCGGCCAGGTGGTCTACCGCTGCGAGATCTTCGAGCTGATCCAGTACACGCCCACCACGCCGAAGGTGTACCAGCGCCCGCTCGTCATGGTGCCGCCGCAGGTCAACAAGTACTACGCGGTCGATCTCGCGCCGGAGAAGAGCCTGGTGAAGTGGACCGTCGAGAGCGGCGTGCAGATGTTCATGATCAGCTGGCGCAATCCCACCGCCGAGCACCGCGACTGGGGCCTGGAGCGCTACGCCATGGCGCTGGACGAGGCGGTCGACGTGGCGCGCAAGATCACGGGCAGCCCCGACGTGAACATGTGGGGCTCGTGCTCGGGCGGCATGACGCTGGCGGCGTACCTGGGCTACCTCGCGGGCATCGGAGACCACAAGGTGGCCAACGTGTCGTGGGCCGTGTGCGTGCTCGACGGTGCACGCGCGATGAGCGAGACCACACTCGGTCTGTTCAACTCGCCCGCGGCGGTGCGCGCGGCAAAGGCGCGTTCGCGCAGCAAGGGCGTGGTGGAGGGCTCCGAGATGGCGACCATGTTCGCCTGGCTGCGGCCCAACGACCTGATCTGGAACTACTGGGTCAACAACTACCTGCTGGGCAACAAGCCGCCGGCCTTCGACATCCTGGCCTGGAATGCGGACACCACGCGGCTGCCCGCACAGTTCCATTCCGACCTGCTGGACATCATCGAGAAGAATCCCTACGTCAACGCGGGCACGATGACCATCAAGGGAGTTCCGATCGACCTGTCGAAAGTGGACATCGGCGCCTATGTGATCGGCGGCATCACCGACCACATCACGCCGTGGAAGAGCTGCTATGCGACGGCGCGCGTCTTCGGCGACGACACCACTTTCGTCCTGGCCAACGCCGGACACTTGCAGAGCTTGATCAATCCGCCGGGGGCGCCGAAGGCCTTCTTCTCGACCGCACCCAGCAGCCAGGCCGATCCCGATGAATGGGCCCGCACCGCGGTGCGCCACGAGGGAAGCTGGTGGCCGCACTGGCGTGCGTGGATGCAGCAGCGTTCAGGCGCGCAGGTCGACGCGCCGAAAAAACCCGGCTCGCGCGCCTATCGCCCGCTGTGCGCCGCGCCGGGCGAGTACGTCCTGGAAACCTGAGGTTCGCACAGCTTATTCCGGACGAATCATCCTGCAGCTTGTGGGCATCTCTGCCTTGCTGGCTGGAATGGTCTTCACGACGCGAAAGCCGTAGCCGGAACCTTCCACGTCGAACTTGACGCCGGGCGCGCCTTGCCTGTCCATCATGCCGACCACCAGCGTCTGCTGGAACTGGTGGTCTTCAGCGCGCATGTGTCCGCTCTGGCCCGCGAGCGTGACATGGGCCTTTTCTAGCGCACGGGCGACCGCCACCGTGTCGGTGCTGCCGGCACGCTCGATCGCCTGGGCCAGCGCCTCGATCATCAACTGCATGCGCATGTGCACGTAGTCCTCGGAAGGCTTGGGAAAGCGCGCGCGGAAGGACTTGTAGAAGGCCTCGGACTGCGGTGTCTGCACGTTCGGCAGCCAGTCGGCCACCGCGACGACGCGGCCGATGCCGGCGTCGCCGATCGCCGCCGGCGCCCCCAGCGCATTGCCGTAGAAGGTGTAGAAGGTGCCGTTGAAGCCCGCCTCGCGCGCCGCCTTCACGAGCAGCGTGAGGTCGTTGCCCCAGTTGCCCGTGATCACCGCCTGCGCCCCACTGGCGAGGATCTTGCTCGCATACGGGGCGAAATCCTTGACTTTGCCCATCGGATGCAGCTCGTCGCCAACGATCTGCACGTCGGGCCGCAGTTCGGCAAGCTGTCGTCGTGATTCGCGCAGCACCGCCTGGCCGAAGCTGTAGTCCTGGCCGATCAGGTAGACGCGCTGGAGCGCCTTGTCGTCCTTGAGCACCTGCATCAGCGCGGTCACGCGCATGTCGGCATGCGCGTCGAAGCGGAAGTGCCAGAAGCTGCAGCGCTCGTTGGTGAGGATCGGGTCGACGGCCGAGTAGTTGAGGAAGAGGACACGCTTCGACGGATCGCGCTCGTTGTTCTTCTCGATCGCATCGATGAGCGCCGCGGCAGTCGCCGAAGAGTTGCCCTGCATCACGATGCGCGCGCCGTCGTCCATCGCGGCGCGCAGCGCGGACAGCGCTTCTTCGTTTTGTCCCTTGCTGTCGTAGCGATCCAGTTGCAGGAGGCGCGCGCCGCCGGGCAGCTTCACCCCCCCGCGCGCATTGACGCGCTCGACCGCCCACAGCAGGTTGCGGAACACCGCTTCACCCGTATTGGCGAAGGGGCCGCTCATGCTCTCGATCAGCGCAAGGCGGATTGGCGATGAGGGCGCCCCGTCGGCCGCAGAAGCCGTCACCGCGCCGAGCATAGCGATGATGGACGTCAATGCCGCGCGGCGCGTCAGAAGGCTTGAATTCATGATCACTCCGGCTTGAAGTCGATTGACTTCAGTACGGCACCGATGCGGTCGTAGTCGGTCCGCAGCGCCTTCGTCAATTCGTCCGGCGTACGCGGCTGCCCCGGTTCGAGCCCCAGGTCCTTCAAACGCTCCAGCGTCGCTGGCTGAGTCATGACCTTCAGGGCGGCTTCGCGCAGACTGTTCTGCGTCGCGGATGGCACGTCGGGCGTCACCCACAGGCCGTTCCAGCCGACCGCCTCGAGTTGCGGGTAGCCCAGCTCGGTGAATGTCGGCACATTGGGCAGCATGGGCGAACGCTGGGGCAGGCTGACGGCGAAGGGCACGACCTTGCCGCCCTTGATCAGCGGGAGCGAGTTCGTGATTCCAGCGAACATCAACTGTACGTGCCCGCCCATCACATCGGCCAGCGCCGGGGGCGTGCCCTTGTACGCGATGTGCAACATGTCGGTGCCGGCGGCCTTGTTCAGCTGCAGCCCCATCACATGCGAAATCGTGCCGGCGCTGTAGGAGGCGTAGCTCACCTTGCCCGGGTTGGCCTTCACATAGGTGATCACTTCGCCGAGGTTCTTCGCCGGCACTAACGGACTACCGACCATCACGAGCCCGGCGCGCGACAACTCGACGAGCGGCTTGACCTCCTTGAACATGTCGATGCGCAGTTTGACGACATGGGGTATCTCGCTGACCATCGCATTGAGCGAGACGAGCACCGTGCTGCCGTCGTGCGGCGATTGCATCAGGTCGTTGACCGCCAGAACTCCGCCACCGCCGGGCTTCGGCTCGACGATCACCGGCCGGTTCAGTTCCTTCTGCAAGCCCTGCGCCAGTAGGCGAGACACGAGATCGAGGGAGCCGCCGGCCGGCCCGGCCGCGATGATGCGAAGGGCCTTGTCGGACGGAGCCTGCGCGAGCGCGGCAGGAGCCGCCAGCGCTGCGAATGCGGCCGCAAGGATCGCAGCGAGGCCTTTGCGGCGGCGAAAGTGGAAAGGCATGTTGCTCCTGTTGTCTTCAGTAGTGTGAACAGGCCCTAGTTGTCGAAGAACTCGACCCGGCCGCTTTCCAGCGAGTATTCGGCCCCGACCACGCGCAGTTGGCCGAGGTCGATCAGGCGCTCCAGAATCTTCGATCCGTGGCGAAGTTGCGCCACGGATTGCTCGACATTCGCCCGGACGCTCTTGCGAATCAGCGTTTCCCGGTCATAGCCGAGTTCCGGTGCCAACAAGCCGGCCACGGCCGATTCGATGTGTTCGGCCAAGAAGCGAATGTGCGGGGAACGCGCCTCGGCAGGCCGGCGCAGTCGCTCCAGGGTTCCAAGGATGGCGCCGCAGTGCGAGTGCCCCATCACCACGACCAGCGGCGTCCCGAATTGCTCGGCGGCGAACTCGACACTCCCCAGTTGCGAAGGGGCGACGATGTTGCCGGCAACGCGAATGACGAACAGATCGCCCAGGTCCTGGTCGAACACGATCTCGACCGGCACGCGCGAGTCCGAGCAGCCCAGGATGATCGCAAACGGGCTTTGCTTGAAATTTGTCTTGACGTTTCGCATCTGCTGCATGAACCGCTCGCCGGTATGAACCTCCGACGCAAAACGCTCATTGCCCTGTTGCAGACTCAGCAGTGCTTCATGTGCATTCATCATCACTACACCCTCCAGGAATTGAGATCTCGACGGCCTCAGCGGGCCAGGAATATGAACGCGACCACGAGGATCGCGAGGAACACGGTCTCGCCACCTGCGCCACGTCGTGGATGGTGCCGCCCAGGAAGACGCCCGCATGCTCGCTCCCGAGCCCGAGCGCCGTGACGATCATCGGATAGAGCACCATGGCGGCCGTGGAGAGCCCGGAACGCACCGGCCCTCGGTCGAGAGGAAATTCAGCGCCATGCCGAGCAGCAAGGCGAAGAGCATCGCCGACACGTGGTAATGCTCGGCCAGCGAGATGGCGGCCACCGCGACCACCACCGACATCAGGACGCCGTGGAAATTCGTGCGGGCGGGCTCGCGCCAGCCGGACCAGGTTGTCGAGAGGTTCATTGGGACTTCGTGCCTCGTGCCGCATTGCGTGCCGCGTCTGCCACGTAGCTTCGCGAGGCGAGAACGAAGAAGACCGCCGCCGCCAGCGCCATCATCGGCGTCAGCGTCAGCGCGAGCTTCAGGCCAAGCAGGTCCGACAGCATGCCGACGATGAGCGGACCCGGCGCCAGGCCGATCAAGTTGTTGGCCAGGGTCATCGTGGCCGCGACAGTTGCGCGCACGCCGGGATGAGTGACATCGCAAACGATGGCACTTGAACATCCGCCTTGCGCCGCAGCGAACAGGGCGCCGAGGAAGATCAGGCCCAGTCCCAGCGGACCGGGCGGCAGCGAGAAGGCGGCGATCAGGACCAGCGCCGTCAGCGCCGAATAGGCTGCAGGCACCAGGGCGCGACGTTGCGGGTGATTGCGACTCAGCCGGTCCGCCAAGCCGCCGCCGAAGACCATGCCGATGCCCGCCGCGAGGACCGCCACGCCGGCCATCAGGCCGGCCTTCTTGACGTCCATGTCGTGGTAACGGCCGAAGTAGGTCGGCAGCCATGCGATCAGCATGGCCGGCATCGCCATCTGCAGCCCGCTCGCGAGGTAGGCGAAATTGCCCGAGCGTGCGGCAAACACTTCACGTGCGAGTTGGGCGAAGCTCAATCGTTTCGGCGTGGCGTCGTCCTGGCCCGCGGGGGTCAACGCCACGGTCTTGTAGTCGCGCACGACGAAGGGATAGATCAGGGCCAGCAGCAGGCCCGGCGCACCCACGACGTGGAAGGCCATGCGCCATCCAGACTGGGCCGCAACGGCGCCCCCGAGGACCACCCCGAGCACCGAACCGAACAGGCTCGCCGACAGGAAGGTGCCCAGCACCGCGGCACGTTGCTTTGCGGGAAACACATGCGCGAGCAGTGCGGCCCCTGCAGCCCCGTAGGCCGCTTCGCCGAGCCCGACGAATGCTCGCGCCCAGAGCAGTTGCCCGTAGCTTTGCGCCAGGCCGCAGGCCACGGTCGCCAGGCACCACACGAAGGCCATCAGCGTGATGCTCTTGACGCGTCCCCAGCGGTCCGCAGCCAGGGAAATCGGCACCACGAGCACGCCGACGACGAGCGACACCACGCTCACCAGCATTCCGAGCTGGGAATACGACAGCGACCATTCGGCCTTGATGGCCGGAATGACGGCGCCGATGACTTGCCGCGACAGGTAGTCGGACAGCATCAGGCCGAAGGTGAGCGCGAAGACCGACCACGCGTAGACACGCGACGTCCGAGCCGGGTCGGTGGAAAGGGGGATGGCGGCATTGGCCGGGAGGGAGGGATTCATGGCAGTTGTCTCTTGGGGTTGTCTCTTGTTGGTGCGGATGCGAAATGCGCTCAGATATAGGTCGGCCACGAACGCATCTCGTGCTGGCCGATGCCGCCGCTGCGCTCGCGGCGATGGGTGGCCAGGCCTTCGATCAGCCAGGCCCGCGTCTGCTGCGGGGCGATCACCGACTGCACGCCGAAGGCGCCCGCCAGTGCGTAGGCCGAGGTGTCACGGCTCAACTCGGCCTTCAGGCGGTCGAAGCGCTCGGGGTCGTCCTCGCGCCGGATGCCATAGAGCACGCTCACGCCGATCTGCGGGTCCATGAAGCTGACATCGGCGCTGGTCCATGCCGCCACCGCGTCGCTGTTGCGCCCGCCGCCCATGTTGATGTAGGCCTGGCCGTAGCTCTTGCGCAGGATCACCGACAGCTTGGGCACGCTGCACAACTGCAAGGCGTGGACCATGTTCATGATGTGCGCCGGCGCGGCCTTCTGCTCGCCCTCGACACCGACGAGGAAGCCCGGCGTATCGACCAGGAAGATGAGCGGAATGTTGAAGGAATCGCACATCACCAGGAACGAAGTGACCTTGCGGCAGGCCTCTAGGTCCATCGCGCCGCCCTTGAACATTGGGTTCGACGCGACGATGCCCACGCTCTCGCCATTCAATCGCGCCAGGCCGGTCACGGCGGCGCGACCGAAGCGGTCCTTCAGATTGAAGAAGCTGCCTTCATCGACGATGCCGGCGATGACCTTGCGCATGTCGTAGGTCTTGCTGCGCGCAGACGGCACGAGTTCGAGGAGCTTGCCAGCGTCGGGCGCAACGGCCTCCGTCGCCGGTTGGCTGGGTGGCCGGGCACCTGCGTGCGATGGCAAGTAGCTGAGGAAGCGGCGGATTGCCGCGAGCGCCTCGGAGTCGCTGTTGACAACCATGTCGACCAGCCCCGTGCGCTCGGCGTGCAGCTTCCAGCCGCCAAGTTCCTCGGACTCGACGGCCTCTCCGATCGCCAGCGATGTGACCCTTGCGCTGGACACCGCGAGGAACGCGCCCTTGCGCATCACCACGAAATCGGAGAGGCAGGTGTACCAGGTCGATGAGCCCAGGCAGGGGCCAAGCACCGCGCTGACCCACGGGGTTTCACGGCGCCGGCAGTACTGCTGAGGGTCTTGGCCGGCTGCGGCCATCGCCTCGGCGCCCAGGCTGTCGGGCACCCTGGAACCGCTGGATTCGCCGAGGAAGATCAGCGGCATGCCGCTGCGGTTGGCCGTGTCCTTGAGGCGTGCGATCTTGCGCATGTTGACGGCTGATGACGACGCGCCCTTGACGGTCATGTCGTTCGAAACGACGGCCACGCGCCGCCCTTCGATGCGACCGGTGCCTGTGATCTTGGCGTCGGCCGGCGAAGCATCGCGATCGGCCGGCATCACCGAGACGGCCAGCATGCCGGTCTCGCTGAAGGAGCCGGCGTCGAGCAGTTGCTCGATGCGCTCGCGGGCATTGAGGTTGCCGCTGGCCCGGCGCTGCGCAAGCTTGTCCGCGCCGCCCATGGCGAGTACGGCCAGAGTCCGTTGAGCCAGTTCGGCGCTCTGTTCCTCGTAGCTGGAGACGCCGAAGGCGGCAGCATTGACGGCCGAGCCCACTGGTGCGAACGTGAGGCTCATGCGAATACCCCCTCTTCAACGCATTGGTTCTTCACGGCGCTCATTCCTCTTCGAAGACCGCGATGTCCTGGCCTTCACGCACGGGAGCGCCTTCGGCGATGAGGATCTCGACGACGCGGCCGGCTTCGGGGGCGACGACGGGGATTTCCATCTTCATGGATTCGAGGACCATGAGG
>NZ_JBFTJF010000040.1:0-13363 GCF_056395305.1 Variovorax sp. 10L426
ACACGGGCGGCATGTCGGTGGACTTCACCGGCACAGATGGTGCACGTGTGCTGAGCGGCGTGGCTTCGGGCAAGCTGGCGGTCGACAGCCAGGAGGCGGTGAACGGTTCGCAGCTGTTTGCGACCAACCAGAACGTGCAGGCCAACACGGTCAACATCGCGACCAACACGGCTGCCATCGCCAACATGGACGGCCGCGTGAACAGCGTGCAAGACTCGGTCTCAAGCCTTTCGCAACAACTGGAAGCGACGCACCAGACTGTGATCGAAAAGATCTCCACTAGCGTCCAGGCCAGCAACTCTCAAGTGGCAACCGCCGGCGATTCTTCGCAGGCAGCGGTGGCGAGCGGCGACAACGCAGTGGCCATGGGTGCGGGTGCAACGGCGTCGGCCAACAACAGCGTCGCGCTAGGTGCCGGCTCGCTGACTGGCAATCGCGAAAACATCGTGTCGGTCGGGTCAGTGGGCAACGAACGTGCGATCGCCAACGTGGCTGACGCGGTGATGGACACCGATGCGGTAAACAAGCGGCAACTCGACGCCGTCTCGGCCAGCAGCCAGGCCTACACGGACGAGCGCATCAACCAAGTGCAGTCGGATATCGACAGCGTCAGGCGCGATTCCAACGGTGCAGCGGCTGCAGCCATGGCGGTGGCGACGCTGCCGCAGTCGATCATCCCGGGTCGCGGCATGGCTTCGGCTGCGGTGAGCACCATGGACGGCGAGTCGGCGGTGGCAGTCGGCATCTCCAAGGTGGCTGAGAACAGCCGCTGGGTCACCAAGCTGGCCGGTACGGTGAACACCCGCGGCAAGCTCGGCGTCAGCGCAGGCATCGGATTCCACTGGTAAGCGGCCCTCGGGCTGATGCACGACGGAGGGGGCGTCGCACTGCGCGGCGCCCCCTCTGATGCTTGTACTGCTGCCACAGCAAGCGCGCCACAGAACTTGATATTTGGGTTGGTGCTTTCCGACCTTTCTCATG
Organism: Variovorax sp. 10L426; assembly: GCF_056395305.1. Lineage (NCBI taxonomy): Bacteria > Pseudomonadati > Pseudomonadota > Betaproteobacteria > Burkholderiales > Comamonadaceae > Variovorax > Variovorax sp. 10L426. The sequence goes on from NZ_JBFTJF010000040.1 coordinate 982, forward strand.
TACCGAGCTGAACACCGTTCTTACGATTTCCGTTCACCCCCAGTTGGGGAAACGCATCCACCGCCGCCTGATTGGCGCTATCAAAAAAATATGCGTGATTCACATCGCACCGGGAACTCAACATGACGGCCTTCACCACCGTGGCCTTGATCTGGGGCCTTGCACATTCGATTCTCCTTCGCAGACCGCCTGGTCCTTCGGTAAAAGACTGGCTTGACCTTTGTGGTACAGCGTCATGATTCGCTTGGTCGCCAAGAGGCGAGTCGGTGTGCTCGCATATGCTGCTGGGGAGCGCGAGTACGCTCGCCGCGTGCTGCGCTCACTCGGCTACGCACCGCTTATCTTCACGAACCTTGACGAGTTGACGGCCATGGGGGCCGACGCCATGACCCTCGATATGCTGTATGTCGGCAATTTGCCAGTCACAGACAGCAAAGGTCGTGAGGTCCTCGAAGGCGTTCGGGTTTCAATCGGTCCGGACGTGCCGGTTCTGCATGCAGGCCACCAGGAGGTACGCCCGAAGGTTCGCGGCGTCGCTGCAAGCCTGCCGCGTTCCTTCAGTGATTTCTACAAGCTGATCCGGTCCTTTATGAGCGCTCGCGGCTTCGAGAGCAACCGGTCTCACCTTGCGTGGGGCGTTTATGCCTTCGATCCGCTGGACAGGGGTGTTTCTTTTGCGGACCATAACGTGCAATTGGACGCTGCCGCGTTTGACATCGCTCTCGAACTCTTCTTCAACGCCGAGCGGACTTTGTCGCACAAGCGCTTGAAGCAGATGTTGTACTTGGACAAGCCTGTGTTCAGGAACAGTGATGACTACCTCACTCATACCATCACTGGCCTGGCCACTGATTTGCGGCTGTGTGGAACCTACGGGTGGAGTCTGGAGACACTTGGTCCCGCCGGCTATCGGCTGAGTCGGGTGGAGGCGAGGACGAGCGACCTCGGCGCAGAGACAGTGCCGCATCCAGTTGATCAGCTTGAAAGGCAGTAACGGTCGCGCCAGCGGCGAAGTGGGACTATCGAGTATCTGCAGACATGCGCAACGCCACTCGCGTGAAGGGCTGACGGCGCGGGTCACGGCGGTGACTTCTTGCGAAATCGCGACCTCCTAGAGTCGCCGACCTCACAGAGGGAAGCGACGATGACCGAACCCTTCACCACAGTGCCAGCTTTGTGCAGGCCGCTGCGCCAGCCTCGACAAATGCTTGCGGACCAGCGTTACGACGGCCACAAATCGATCCATGACGATGCCATGGCCGAAGGGCTGGGACTGCGCGCAGGGCCGATCGAGGGACCCACGCATTTCAGCCAAAAAGATCCGCATGGGCTTCGACAGCCACATGGGCGACCACTATCCGTTCACCTTGGCCGACAAGTTGAAGGTGATCACTGAGCCAAGTCCGTGGTACACGCGGGAATCCGGTGCCGAATCGCCTTGGGGGCGGCCGATCATCCCGACCGAGATGATCAGCGTGCTGCTGGGTTCCACGTCCGCGCAATCGGGCCTGAGCGGGCGCAAGCCCGCAGTCGGACTGTTCGCTGGCCAGCAGATCCGGCTCATCAAGGGCCCGCTCTTCGTCGATCAGGATTACGAGCTCGAGCGCGAGATCATTGCGCTTAGCGAAAGCGCACGCACCGAATCGATCTGGGTTCGTACCCACGTCTTCGACGCGGCGTCGCGTGAGCTGGTGGCCGAGATGATCCTCAACGGTGCAGTGATGAAGGCGTCCTACCCGACCTACGAAAGCGAAGCGCGCGCGCTGGCCGGACTCAAGGACTGAACTGGGAAGCTGCAGTTTGCCGAGTAGCGGTGTAAGCTGCCCCTGTGAAACACCTCAAGACACTGATCCTCTCCAGTGCCGTTGGCTTCGCCGGTCTCGCCGTCCTGGCGCCTACGATCGCCTCGGCGGATACACCCACCAAGTCCAGGTCCTGCCATTGGGACCGCCAGACGGGTCGGATGATCTGCCAACGGGTCCGTTCACCCGACACCAGCGCGCCGCCGCCGGTATCAAAGCCGCCGGAGGGCGGGGCGCCAGCCTCTGGTTCGCCTTCATAGCCAATCCGATCGCAGTAGCTCCGTCGCTTGCCGCCGCCACCATCACGGTCAGGAGGGGAAAAAATGGAACTGGAAGAAGTCAATGCGCGACTCCGTGCGCTCGAGTTGAGAGCTGTCGCCCAGACCGCGGCGATCGCGGTGCTGCTGCAAGAGCAGCCCAATGCATCCGCGAAGCTGCATCTGGTCTCTGAGCATCTTGTTGACGCTCCACCGGCTCCCTTGTCTGACGAGGACCTCGTCAAGGTTGCGGCATACATACAAGCAATGCTTGGGGGCCCCTGGATCGACTAACTGCGATTCGACGGCGTCCCAATCTCACGCCTACCAGGTCAGGGTTTCCCCTTTCACCCACCTCGGGTGGTGAGAGCGCCGCGCGTTCCTGTTTCACTGCGTACCGTAGCGCGCGAGGCCGCGCTCGCTGTCTTCGTCCGAACACTGCTCATGAACATTCCCGACCAGCCGATGGAATGTTCAGCGTGGTCGAGCCTGAAGCATCGAACCACTTTCAGAGTCAACAGAAATATGCAAACCATGAGCCTCGCTTTCAGGCCGCTTTCCAACGGCCAGCTTCTCGACTTGCCCGGCACGCTGCCAGTGCTCGACCCGGCAACGGAAGAAGTCATCGCCCAAGTGCCCGACTGCACACGCGAACTGCTCGATGCCACGGTGAAAGCCGCGCAGGCGGCCTTCGACGGCTGGAGCCGCACCACGCATACACATCGCCGTGAACGCATGGAGGCGTTCGCTGCCCGCATCCTGGAGCATGCCGACGAACTCGCGCTGCTGCTCACGCGCGAGCAGGGCCGGCCGCTTCCCATGGCCAAGTCCGAAGTGCTCGGCTGCGTGCACTGGTGCCGCAGCTTCGCGCAGATGGAACTGCCCGTGGCCGAGCGCACAGACAAGGCTGGCATGGGCTGGACCACGCGCCGTGTGCCGCTCGGCGTGGTGGCGGCCATCGCCGCCTGGAACTTCCCGCTCATGCTTGCCTTCTGGAAGCTGGCACCGGCCCTGATGGCCGGCAACACCGTGATCCTGAAACCGTCTCCCTTCACGCCCCTGGCCACGCTGCGCGTCGGTGAACTCGCGGCGGACCTGTTCCCACCCGGCGTGTTCAATGTGCTGTGCGGTGGCGACGCACTGGGCCCGTGGCTGACGTCGCATCCCGGCATCGCGAAGGTGGCCTTCACGGGCTCGACCGCGACCGGTCGTCGTGTCATGGCCTCTGCCGCGCCCACCCTCAAGCACGTGACGCTGGAACTCGGTGGCAACGACGCGGCCATCGTCATGCCCGACGTGGACGTCGCCAAGGTCGCGCGCAAGCTCTTCATGGGCGCTTTCCTCAATTCCGGCCAGGTCTGCATCGCCGCCAAGCGCATCTATGTGCACGACGCGATCTACGACGCCTTCGCGCAGGCCTTCGCCGCCGCCGCCACGTCCGCGCCGATGGGCCCGGGCACGCGAGAAGGTGTGATGCTGGGGCCGGTGCAGAACCGGCCGCAGTACGAACGGGTGAAGGAACTCATTGCCGCAACCAAGGCGGCCGGCCATCGTTTCCTGGCCGGCGGCGACGTGCCCGAGGGCGCGGGTTACTTCATTCCGCCGGCCGTGGTGGACAACCCACCCGACGACGCGCGCGTCGTGGTCGAAGAGCCCTTTGGCCCCATCGTGCCGCTGTTGCGCTTTTCCGATGTCGACGAGGTCGTCCGCCGCGCCAATGACAGCGAATTCGGCTTGGGCGGCTCGGTCTGGTCCAGCGATGCCGAGCAGGCCCGCGCGATCGGTGCCCGGCTGGAGGCGGGCACCGTGTGGATCAACAACCTGCACCTGCTCGACCCGCAGTCGCCCTTTGCCGGACGCAAGCAGTCGGGCATTGGCGCCGAGAACGGCGTCGAGGGCCTGCTGGAGTACACGGCCATCCAAACCATGGTCGGCTGAGGCCGGCTGAACCTGCAATCCATCTCAGCGAGATTCACAAGAAATGCAAATGCGATCCAAAGCCGTCGTCTACCGTGCCGACAGCACCGCAGTCCGCGTCGAAGACATCCTGGTCGACCCTCCGGGCCCCGGGGAGGTCATGATCAAGATGGCCGCCTGCGGCGTCTGCCACAGCGACCTCTCTGTCACCAATGGCACGTTGCCGCTGCCGGCTCCGGTCATCCTGGGCCATGAAGGCGCGGGCGTGGTGTGCCAGGTGGGCGCGGGCGTCGCCGACCTCAAGGTGGGCGACCATGTCATCAGCAGCTTCGTCAACACCTGCGGCAAGTGCCGCTACTGCACCACGGGTCGGGCCAACCTGTGCGAAGCGGGCAAGCTCACGCCGCCGGGCAAGCTGACGGGCGGCCATGTGCGCACCAGCGACGCGCAGGGCCAGCCGCTGGGCGTGATGGGTGGTTGCGGCGTGATGGCCGAGTACGCCACGCTGCATGAGAACAGCGTCGTGAAGATCGTGCCCGGCGTGCCGCTGGACCGCTGCGCCCTGATCGGCTGCGGCGTCATGACGGGCTGGGGCGCGGCGTGCAATACGGCCAAGGTGGAAGCCGGTTCGGTGTGCGTGGTGTTCGGCGCGGGCGGGGTGGGCCTTTCCACCATCCAGGGCTGCCAGAACGCCGGTGCCAGCATGATCGTTGCGGTCGACATGCTGGCCGGCAAGCTCGAATTGGCGAAGACCTTCGGCGCCACCCATGTCATCGATGCCTCGAAGACCGAGAACCTGGTGAAGGACCTGCGCAAGCTCACCGGTGGCGGGGCCGACTATGCCTTCGAGTGCGTCGGACACGGCGAGATCGTGGCGCAGGCCTATGCGTGCTTGCGCAACGGCGGCACCGCAGTGGTCGTCGGGCTGGCGCGGCCGGAGAACACCACCACCTTGCGCACCGCGAGCTTCGCCTTCGAAGAGAAGACGCTCAAGGGCAGCTTCTATGGCTCGACCCGCCCGCGCTACGACTTCCCGCGCCTGGTGGGGCTTTACCAGGCCGGCAAGCTCAAGCTGGACGAACTCATCACGAAGCGCTATCGCATCGAGGAGGCACCACAAGCCTTCGACGATCTCGCAAACGGGCGCAATGCGCGCGGCGTGATCGTCTTCGACTGACGCGGTTGGATGGCGGCCACGCTGAATCAAGGCGCGGGCGGAGCGGAAATCCTGCGCTCCGGCTCTCCGGGCGCAGGCGCCCAGGCAGGGCGCTCCGTTCGCTCCGTGTCGACGATGACGAGATAGCGGCCGCCGCTGTCGACCGGCGTTTGCGTGGCCGGCAGCACCCACATGGATGAACCTTCGGTGCGGGCGCGGAGATAGTCGGCGTCCAGCACACCGAAGTGGTCGAGCAGACGGTTCAGGCTCGCCGGAATCCGGATGCAGCCCTTGGACTGCACGCTTCCGAGGCGTGGCTCCAGATACTCAGGATCGGTGGCGTGCATCTGCAGCCGCATAGTGCTGATGCCGCCGTTCCCCCACAGTCGCTCGGCCTGTTGCCACCCGAAGTCGAACACCCTCATGCCGGCGAGTCCGTAGCCGCGAATGCCGTTCTCGTTGCGAGTGCCTTCGGCGCGGAAATCGGGATTCGACGGCGTGTGTTCGTAGACGCCCAACGGGGTCTGGAAGTGATCGAACTCGCCGCCACGTCCGGTCGAAACGGGCGAAGCGCCGACCAGTTCGGGAAAGCTTCCGGCTGCGAGCCAATAAATGAAGATGGCTTGCACGTTCGGGCTGCGGTCGACCAATGCCACGTACTGTGCCGGCCCTGGATCGGCCCCGGCGCCCTCGAGCGCGGCGGCTGCAAGCAGGCCGTATCGCTGGCTTTCGTCGGCTGGGACGTCCAGCTGGCGGTCGACCTGTTCGCGGTAGGCAATGCGCAGGTCCGCGGGCCCCGGCTGTGCTTGCCCGATGCAGACGCCTCCAAGACCGAGGGCAAGAGCTATCAACGATGCGGCAATACGGCGACAGGAGGCGGACATGTTGATGTTTCGACTCTGCTCCGAATCTGCGGTTCGCCAGGGGGCGCGGGGCCCTAGGTGAAACCCCTCCACCCTGTGCGGGGGGAGGGCGAACCGGGTGCGCGAAGTACGGTAGGCCACCCGTTGCAAAGCGTTACGGGATGCTTTTTTATCGCTACTCACCCTTGCTCCGTCACCCCTCATCCATGAAGAAAACTCTCGTCAGCCTGGCTGCCCTGATCGCAGCCGGCGCTGCATCGGCCCAGTCGTCCACCACCTTGTTCGGCGTTGTCGACGCCGGCGTCAGCTACTACGAAACGACCAGCCGATACCAGAACTACCCACCGCGTTCCGTCCCGCAGCCGGACATCAAGCAGAGCCAGTGGGCGCTGTCCAACAGCGGCAACGCGTCGTCGCGACTGGGCTACCGCGGACAGGAGGACTTGGGTGGTGGCTATGCCGCCGCCTTCTGGCTCGAATCGACCCTTTGGAACGATGTCGGCACGCTCGGCCGCGGCGGTGTCTTCTTCGATCGCCGCTCGACAGTGAGCCTGCTCGGGCCATTTGGCGAAGTGCGCCTCGGCCGCGACTACACGCCGACTTTCTGGGACGACGCTGTCTTCGATCCCTTCGGCGTCGTGGGTGTCGGCACCAGCCTCATTGCCCAGATGCTGGGCGGGGCATTGCCCACCGTCTCTCTCAACCGGGGCTTCTATGCCCGCAAGTCCAATTCCGTCGGCTACTTCCTGCCGGGCAACCTGGGAGGTTTCTATGGTCAGGCGATGTATGCTTTCAACGAGAACGTGTCTTCGGAGCTGATAGAGGACGATCCCAAGGCCGCCAACATCGCGCGCACGGGCGGCTACGCCGGTGCTCGCGTCGGCTACACCCGTGGCCCGTTCGACATCGCAGCCTCTTACGGCAGCAGCACCCTCGCCGACAACTTCCACTTCGGCTCGACCACGAAGGCGAACACGGCCAACCTCGGCGCCTCGTACGACTTCGGTCTGGTGAAGCTCTTTGGCGAATACTCGCGCGTCGACGTCAAGACGGACTTCGCGAACATCGCGACTTTCCCGTTCACGCCGGCACTGACTCCGCCGCTCGACGTGAACACGCGCAACTTTCTTTTCGGCCTGACCGTCCCGCTGGGGGCGAGCCAGATCAAGATGTCATACGCGCAGGTGAAGGGCGAGTTCTTCAACTTCACGCCATACGGTCCGGTGCCGATGATCACGCCCGACCCGAAGGCCAACAAGTTCGCTCTCGGCTACGTGTACAACCTCTCGAAGCGGACGGCTCTCTACGCGACTTTCGCGGTCACGAAGAACGAGAACGGTGCGGCCATCGGCGTGGTCAACGTCGCCTCGGCGGACGTGGCGCCGGGCTACGTCAATGTCGTCAATTCCAGTGCGCCCGGCTATCGCGCGGATCGGGGTTACGGCTACGACTTCGGCATTCGCCACGCGTTCTGACGCCGCCGCTCAGGTCCCGAAGGTGTAGCGCATTCCGACCCACGCAGTGCGCGGCGCACCGGGCGACAAGAGGGTCGCACGGCTGACCGGAAAGTCGCCATTCGCGTTCGCCGGAAGCGCCCGTGCGATGTAGGCGCCGTTCACGGTGAAGCCATTGATTCCCAGCTGGCCGCCGGTCGTGTACTTGCGATCGAACAGGTTGGTGATCTGCACGAAGAACTTCAGTCCGGGCTTGGGCTTGTAGTCCACGCCGAGGTTGAACACCGCGTAGCCCCCGCTGCGCCCTGGGCCGGTGTAGTAGAGGCCATCGGGGGTGTCCAGGCCGTTCTCGTTGCCGCGCACCGTTGTGCCGCTCACCGCGTTCATGTCTGCGCCGACGCGCCAGTGCGCGTTCGGCTCCCAGTCTGCGAAGAGCTTGATGCTGCGCAGCGGCAGCTGCGGTATGCGATCGCCGGGATTGATCTGGATGGTCCCTTCCGTGCCGGGGAAACCTGCCTGGGCGGAGGAATTGCTGCTGTTGCCCGAGCCGTCGATCGTCTCCGGGCTTTGGTAGGTCGCATCCAGCAGGCTCAGGTTGCCGCCGAAGGTCCAACTGGCGGCGGGCTTGGCCTGCAGGCCCATCTCGACCCCCTGGCGCCGTGTCTTGCCGAAGTTCTTGAAGTAGCCAAAGCCGCTCGAGTTGTCCGAAACGAAAAGGATGTCGTCGCGATTGTCCGAGCGGAACACACCGAGGTTCCAGAACACGGTGCCGACCACTGTGCCGCGCAGGCCGGCTTCGAAGGTGGTGGTGACGACCTGCTTGAGCGGCGGGTCGCCGGCGAAGGAATTCGGCAGCTTGCAAGGGCTCGCGGGATCGGCGCAGCCCAACTCGATCGCCGTGGGCGCCCGGCTGCCCTGGTTGGCGCCTGCATAGAGGGTGACCATCTCGGTCGCCGCAAAGGTCAACCCGGCGGCAGGATTGAAGCGCGCGAAGGTGTAGTCACCATCGAGCGAACCCGGTCCGCCGCCGGGCGTGATGCCGTCGACATTCGTCAGCGAGGTGTGGTTGTAGCGTCCGGACAGCGTCAGGTGCGTCCGCGGATTGAACTCCATCGTGTCGGTGGCGTAGATGCTTCCAGTGCTCGAGCGGCTCGACAAGTTGACCCGCGCGTCGAAGGCGTCTTCGGAGTCTTGACTTCCGTCTGCAAAGGCGCCGGGGCCGAACACCGGCGTGATCGTGCGGTCGGGGTTGAGGTAGCCGAACTGCGTGCCTTGCGTGAAGGTCACGCGGCTGGCGTCGTAGGCGGCGCCGACGACGAACTGGTGCCCGACACTGCCCGTCTTCGCCTGTTTCGACAGCTGGCCCGCGAGGCCATAGTTGGTCTGGTCCGCTTCCGTCTGGTTGATCAGGCCGTTGCACCTTTCGTTCGGCTCTGAGTTCAGCAGCGCGTTCGCGATGCAGCGCCACTTGGGAAAGGGCGTATTCGACGCGTTCTCCCCGCTGGTCGGGAAACCCGTGTAGCCGGCGGCCGCCAGTGCTGCCCGCTCGGCGGCGTTGGGCTGGTAGACCGACTGGTCGAAGGAATCGTCGTTGACATCGCCGTTGAAGGTCTTGGCGTTGATCTTGCGGTAATAGGCGTTGCCCGAGAAGGTGAGCGAGTCGCTCAAGGCCTGTACGGTGGCGAGGTTGAGGAAGGCGGACCGGTTTCGGGTGTTGTCGGGGATGGAGCGGACGCTGCCCCAGTCACGCTGCAGCGCGCCCTGTTCCTGCACGCCGTTGCCGGTCAGGTCGTTGTCGGCCAGTGCCAGCGTCAGCGACACATCGCCGTCCCGAGTCTTCCGTCCGACCTTGGTGAACAACTGGCGCAGATCGGAAGGCGATGCGGGGCGCCAGCCGTCTTCGCGGAAGGCGTTGCCGGTGACGTACCAATGCATGCCGTTGTCGGTGTTGTAGCCGCCGGTCTCGAACTCCGCGGCCGCACGGCCGTATGAGCCGCCCAGCACCTGGACCGATGTGCCCGGGAAGTGGATGCCGTCCTTGGTCTGGATCGACAGCGCGCCACCCAGGGTGTTGAGGCCGAACAGGGGATTGCTGCCCGGCATCAGCGCAATCGACGCGATGGCGGTGCGAGAGAACAGATCCCAACTGACCACATCGCCGAAGGGCTGGTTCAGCCGCACACCGTCGAGAAACACCGAGAGTCCCTGTGGCGTGCCGAGCAGCGGAGATGCGGTGAACCCGCGGTAGTTGATATCGGGCTGGAAGGGATTGCCCTGGGTCTCGTTGACGGTCACGCCGCCGATTGCGCGGTTCAGAAAGTTCGACAAGTCGAGCGAATGAAGGCGTTCCATGTCGGCGTCCGTCGCGGTCTGCACGTTCGAGGGTATCTGGTCGCGCGGCACGTCGATGCCGGGCAGCGGCGTGACTGCGATGACGTTGATGGTCGGCAGATCGGGCACGGCCTGGACGACCGGGGCAGTTTCTTCGGTGGGCTCCGCCTGTGCGTGGGCCGCCAGGCCATGGCACAGCAGCAGGACCGCTGTCGCCACAGGCGCTGACGAGAAAACAAGCGCGCGCGCGTGTCCGGACATGCTGTCTCCTCGGTGTTTGAACTTGTTATCGCGCATCACTGCGCGCCCTCGCACCAAGTTATCGCAGGACGGTCGAATGCGACAGGGAAGATTTCCCGACGTGGGCCGGCCGGTTCAGGCGTCTCCGGTGGGGATGAGGCCGTGGCGAAGCGCCAGGTGCGCCATCTCGGCCGTGGTGTGGATGCCCAGCTTGTCCTTGATCAGGCTCTGGAGGTTCGACACGGTCTTCTGGCTCAGATGCAATGTCTGGGCGCAGGCGGCCAGGGATTCGCCGCGCGACAGCAGGCGGAAGATCTCGAATTCGCGCTGGGTCAGCGAATCGAAGGCCAGCGACTCGTCGGCTCCGTCGACCAGGCGCCGGGCCAGTGCCGGGCTCAGGTAGCGGCGGCCTTCGCGCACGCTGCGGACCGCATCGATCAGGCACTCGGGCGGGCTGGTCTTGGAGACGAAGCCCAGCGCGCCGAGTTCGAGCGCGCGGTGCACCAGCATGTCGGTGTCGTGCATGCTGAAGACCAGCGTCCGCGCCTGTGCATCACGTTCGCGCAGGCGGCGAATCAACTCGAGGCCGCTGCTGCCGGGCATCCCCAGGTCGGTGACCGTGATGTCGGGCTCATGGGCCGCGAACTGCGCACAAGCCTCATCGACACTGGCGGCCTGCGCGACGACCGCCATGTCGCCGTCCTGTTCCAGCAGGTGGCGGTATCCCTCTCGCACCACAGGGTGGTCGTCGACCAGCAGGAGCCGAATCACGCCGCCCCCGCGCGAAGTTCAGGCACCAAGGGAAGCTGCATGCGGATGCGCGTGCCGGCGCCCGGCGCGCTGTCGGCTTCGAAGCTGCCGCCAAGTGCCGCGGCGCGCTCCGTCGCACCGAGCAGACCGAAGCCGCGCTCCGGTGTCGCGACGGTGAAGCCGCGGCCATCGTCTTCCACGCTCAGGCTCAAGACCTGGGGAGTCGCCGTGAGCTCGATGTTCACGCGCGTGGCATTCGCGTGACGCACGACATTGGCCAGGGTTTCCTGGGTCACCCGATAGATGGTGGTGTCGATCGCCTCGCCGAGTTGGCGCAGATCGCCCCGGGAATGAAACTGGCAGCGCACGCCGCTGCGCGTCGCCCAGGCTTCGCACAGCGATTGCATCGCGGCGACCAGGCCAAGCTGGTCGAGCTCCGCCGGCCTCAGCCGCCGCACCAGGCGCCGCACGCCCACCTGCAGCAGTTCGGCCGACGCCGCGGCGCGCCGCGCGGCCTCCCCGATCTGCTCGAGCGAGGACGAGCGCTGGATGTAGGTGGCCTCGATACGGATTGCGGTGCAATGCTGGGCGAACTCGTCGTGCAACTCGCGCGCCAGCGCCAGCCGCTCGCTGTCCTGGACGGCGATCAGTTTCTGCGCGAGTTCTCGGTTCTGTGCCAGCAGGCGCGCAGCTTCCTGGCGACGGCGCCGTGCGTACCAGGCCAGGCCCAGCGACAGCGCGACCAGCGTGAGCGGAACCTCGTCCACCTGCCACGCTTCTGCGCGCATGAAGATCGAGGCCAGGCGTTCGTGCAACTCCAACGCGCTCGACAGCAAGAAGGTCAGCACAGTCCCCACGAGTACCCAGGCGAGATCGTATCGACCTGTGCCGTTGGAACCCGGTCGCGACAGCCGCAATACAGCTCTCATTTGCCATCCCTCCAGATCGAGCACATGCAAGAATAATTCCTGTGTCGTTTCTCCAGGACATCCGTCAGTGGGCGAGGCGCGTCAAGCGTGACGTGGTCACGCTCCGGTTTGCGTATCGCCATCCAGGCACGTCATGGTTGCCAAAGCTGCTGGGCGCATTCGTCGTTGCCTATGCGCTGAGTCCCATTGACCTGATCCCCGATTTCATCCCCGTGCTGGGCTACGTCGACGATGTCATCTTGCTTCCTGCCTTGATCTGGCTCGCGATCCGGATGCTGCCGCAGGACGTTCTCTCCGACTCCCGGGTCAAGGCGGACGAATGGATGCGTCGCGGAGAAGGCAAGCCTCGCAGCCCTTGGGGCGCCGTGCTGGTCGTTGCGATCTGGCTCGCGGTCGGGGCGCTGGTTTGGGCATGGTAGGGCCTGTTCACACTACTTCCGGGGATCGCGTTGCCGTGCAAAGGGGCTGGATGCAAGGCGCCCGCGCGYAGCAAGGCTTTGGCCTTGCAAGCGTGGGCAACGCCGCAGACGGCCCCTTTGCACGACAACCCGAAGGGAAGGTATGCCAGGACGGGCCACTCGGCGTTGCGCTCCTTGCATGTGCCAACGCACATGCGGCGTCGCGCGCCTTGATTGGCCCGTCCTGGCATACCTTCGCGACCCCGGAAGTAGTGTGAACAGGCC
>NZ_JBFTJF010000041.1:0-11084 GCF_056395305.1 Variovorax sp. 10L426
GCGTCGATGGCCACGCCACAGCCGTAGGTGTGCTCCAGCGCCACGACGTCATCGACGTTGGGAAACTTCGGCAGCAGTTCGGCCTTGATGCGTTGCACCGCGAACTCGGTGACGCCCGCCACGCACTGCACGGTCTGCGTGATCGCGAGAATGTTGCGCGAGCCGACCGAACCGTCCGGATTGCGAAAGCCTTCGAAGGTGTAGCCCTCCAGCGGCGGCATCTCAGGGGGTTTGACGGTGGCGATCGGCAGCCCTACGAGTTTGCGCGCAGCCGGCATCTTGAGCAGGCGCTCATGCACCCAGCTGCCCGCGGCGATGTCCTTCAACGCATAGCCGATCGTGACGTTGTAGCGACGGACTTCGCCGCCTTCGGGGATGTCGACCAGCGCGACCTTGTGCGCCTGGGGAACCTTGTCCACCAGCTTCAGCCCGGAGGGCAGCACGGCGCCGGCGGGCAAGCCGCCGTGGTTGGCCACGATCGCGACGTTGTCGAGATCGTGCATGGTGATGGAAAGAGGCTTGGTCACGTTGCTCACTTCGCTCACTTGGCCACCGCACCTGCACCCACAGGCACCCAACGCGCGCTGGGCGTCCGATCGCCGCTTCGGGCCATCAGGCACACGACCACCGCGGCGATGATGTCGAAGACCGCGAGCACGACGAACAGGGGGCTGTAGCCGATCTGAGTGACGAGCACGCCGAACAGCGCCGTGAACGCGGCAGCACCCAAATACCCCGCCATGCCGCCCATGCCGGTGGCCGTGGCGACTTCGTTCTTTCCGAACATGTCGGAGGTGATGGAATACAACGCGCCCGACAGCGTCTGGTGCGCAAAGCCGCCGATGCACAGCAGCGCGATCGCCATGTAGGGGCTCTCGACGAAGCCGACGCTGGCCGGGCCGATCATGAACAGCGCGCCGACGACGAACACCATCTTGCGCGAGTTGAACAGCGAGACCCCGAAGTACTTGTGGAACAGCGGGCTGAGGTAGCCGCCGAGCACGCAGCCGATGTCCGCGGCAAGGAAGGGCATCCACGCGAACATCGCGACTTCCTTCAGGTTCATGTGACGCTCGGTCATCATGTACAACGGGATCCAGGCGTTGAAGGTCTGCCAGGCCGGCTCGGACAGCATGCGCGGAATCCCGATCGCCCAGAAATCGCGGCTTCGGATCATTTCAGTCCAGCTGCGCTTGGCCGCGCCGGCGTCGCTGTGCTTCGCCTCCTGGCCGGACAGGATGTAGTCACGCTCCGTGTCGGACAAGCGCTTCTGGTCGCGCGGGTGGCGGTACAGCAGCATCCACACCAGGCTCCAGACAATGCCCAGCGCGCCGACGATCAGGAAGGCCCATTGCCATTGCCCGTGCAACAGGGACCAGACCACCAGCGGCGGCGCGAGCAATGCGCCGACCGACGAACCGATGTTGAACCAGCCGATCGCCACCGAGCGCTCCTTGGCCGGGAACCATTCGGTCGTCGCCTTGACGCCCGCCGGAATGCCAGCCGCCTCGGTGAGGCCCAACAGCCCTCGGAAGAAGGCAAGGCTCTGCCAGTTGGTGGACCAGGCCGCCGCGGCGCAGGCCAGCGACCAGGCCAGCGCGAAGAGGCCGAAGCCGAGCTTCGTGCCGATCGTGTCGAGCAGATAGCCCGCGACCGGCTGCATGAATGCATAGCAGAGCTGCCAGGCCACCACGATGTGCGAGTACTGCTCGGTCGTGATGTTCAGGTCCTTCATCAGCGTGGGGGCCGCCACCGAAAGCGTGTTGCGCGCGAGGTAGTTGACGATCAACCCGGCCGAAACCAGAGCGACCATCCACCAGCGAATGCCCTTGATCTTCATTGCGTGTCTCCTGGAACTCGTTGTGTCTGTCGAGAAATTCAAGAAATGGAATGCCTGGCGAGGGGGCGGGCGTCCTCGCGCGTGTAGTCCAGGCCGACGAAGCTGCCGCCCTGGTAGCGTTGGCACAGGGCGTCGAGGGGGTTCGGCCCGGCCAGGATGTCAGCGGCGTACGCCTCCGCGTCTTGCGTCGGGCGAAAGCCCAGGTGTTCGGCGCCGCTGTTGTCCCACCAGCTGCGCTTGTTGGCGGACACGCCCCAGACCACCGTGAAGCCCACGTCCTCGGCTTCGATGCAGCGGTCGATGAAGTGCAGGAAGTCGTCGTGGCCGAACCATGTGCTGAGATGGCGGGGCTCCGTCGGCCGCTCGACGCAACTGCCGATGCGCACGCAGACGCTTTCGATGCCGTGCTTGTCCCAGTACATGCGGGCGAGGGCCTCTCCCCACACCTTGCTCAATCCGTAGAAGCCGTCGGGGCGGGGCGCGCAGTCCAGGCCGAGGTGCTCGGTGACCGGATACATCCCGATCGCATGGTTGGAACTGGCGAAGACCACGCGACGCACGCCATGCCGCCGCGCACCCTCGAAGACTTCCACGAGGGCTCGCAGGTTGTTCTCGATGATCTCCGGCAGCGGACGCTCCACGCTCGTGCCGGCGAGGTGGATCAGCACGTCGACGCCTTGCAGCAGGCGGTCGACCACGGCGCTGTCGCGCAGGTCGCCGTGCATCACATCCTCGCCGTCTACCAGGGGCACCAGGGCCTTGCTGCCGGCGGCCGAGCGCAGGGGGACGCCGCGGCCGACCAACGCCTTGCGCAGTACGGCGCCGAGTTGGCCGCCGGCGCCGGTCAGGGCAATTTTCTTCGGGGTGTTTGGAGCGGAGTGGGATACGAGGGTTTTCATCAACTTGTCTGATGTCCTATGACAAGATTCGAATATCTCCGATCTCAAGCACCCATTTGATTGGGGTTTACCCAAATATTTGTACCTGATTGCTGCAGTCGACAAGCCAAATCATCTCGAAATTTCATCAGATGTCCTACGACAACAAAAATCAAGCCTCGGAAGCGCATACGGACAGACTCCTCGCATGTCCCTGCGGGCCATCACATGCGCGGTCCTATCATTGGCGCATGCAAGACCCTTCGCCGACCTTCGAGGAAACCTCCACGGACAACGACCTGCGCGCCATTCCGCCGGGCGGGCGCCGGCCCGGCAAGGGGCTCACCCACGAACTGGTCGAGGCCCTGGGCACACAGCTCAAGAGCAGGGCGATCAAGCCCGGGGACAGGCTGCCGACCGAGGCGGTCATCATGCAAACCTACGGCGTCAGCCGCGGCGTGGTGCGGGAGGCCTTGTCCCGCCTGCAAGCAGCCGGCATGGTCCAGACGCACCACGGCGTGGGCACCTTTGCGCTGGAGCCGGCGGCCCCCGGCCGCTTCCAGTTCGGCAACGCGGCATCGAGCGGCGGCGGCATCTTCGACATGCTGGAGATGCTCGAGCTGCGCACCAGCATCGAATCGGAGGCCGCCGGACTCGCGGCCCTGCGCCGCACCGACGAGCATCTTCTGGAGATGCGCAGCGCGCTCGACGATTTCGAGAAGCATCTGGCGACCGTCGGCGAAACCGTTTCCCCCGATTTCCGTTTTCACCTGGCGATTGCGCAGGCGACGGGCAACCACTACTTCAGCGAACTCATGAGCCACCTGGGCCTGGAGGTGATCCCGCGCACGCGGATCTCCTCGTCATGGCTGAACGTCGAGCAGCGCGAGCAGCATCTCCAGAAGGTCAACCAGGAGCACCAGGACATCTACGCGGCCATCGAGCGCCGCGACCCCGATGCGGCGCGCGCGGCGATGCGCATTCACCTGGTCAACAGCCGCGAGCGGCAGCGTAAGGCGCACGCGGAGCCCGCGCGGGCGGCGGTGGGCTTGTCGGGCGCGGGCGACCGCGCGAGTTCCCAGGGTCTCTAGTTCGCCGGCATTCGCGGGGCTTCTCCGGCATCCGTCCGTCAACGTCGGTGAAGCCATATTCCTCCGCGAGTTCGGCGACAGAGCGACGTTCAACATCGGTCTTTGCTGGCATGGCCCAGTGATTTTCTCTTTTCTTGGCCCTGTGCCATGAGGCATCCCTGACCTAAGCTCGAATCTGTCGGGCAGGCATCCCGCAGGCGCCGACGAAAGGAGATCAACCCAATGGGCGAGAGAAACGGAGGCGCAGCGATGAGCGCAACTTCAGGCTTGGCGCCGGCCAGTCGCCAGAAAATCATTGCCGCCATGGCCGGGGCGTCACTCGTGCTTGCTGCCGGCTGGGCATCTCTTCCGCATGGCGGCAAGAGGCAGGCAGTGGACTGGTTCGCCGCCTTGTGTAGCACGGTGGGTCGACCAATGTTCGCGTCGGTACCTGCCCCTGCAGGGTCTGCCGAGGCAGCCCGGCCCGCGACATCGTCGAAGGTGCTCTCATGCGAACCGCTGCCGAACGTGCCCGGAAAGTCCGTCACCACGGTGCTTGTCGACTTCCCGCCACTGGCCTACTCGCCGGCACACCGCCATCCGGGGTCGGTCACCGCGGTCATCCTCAATGGGACGATTCGCTCGCAGTTGGCCGGCACGCCTCCGGGAGACTACCGCTTCGGCGAGACATTCTTCGAGCCGCCCGGGACACTGCACCTGTTTGCCGAGAATCCCGACCCGACGCATCCGGCAAAGCTTCTTGCGGTGTTCGTGACCGATGAAAACTGCGGTCCGCTGGTCCTGCCCCCTTGATACGGCGTCGCCTCGGCGGTGTGAGAGGGCCGGGACGCCCCATGTAGGTTCGACGGTGACTGCCGTGCACAATCCGTCGCATGTCGACGCGAATCCATGAAGTCAGACGGCGACTGCAGGAAGCCGGAGCAGGCCCCCTCCACGAACACCGGATTCTCCGCCTGTGGTCCCATGCTTTGCCCCGAAGCAGCGGCAGGCGCAAACCCGAGAGCTTTTTCCCGTCGTCCCTGCTGGCTGCCCTGCCGTCCATTGAAGCCGAACTTGCGGGGCTGGCGCGCATCCACACCGTCCATCCCGGCGCCGATGGTTCCGAGCGCCTGCTCGTCGCCCTCGCGGACGGCCAGACCGTGGAAAGCGTGCTGTTGCCCCGGGACGGTCTCTGCGTCTCGTCGCAAGTGGGGTGCGCCGTCGGATGCCAGTTCTGCATGACGGGTCGCGACGGATTGCTGCGTCAACTGGGCAGCGCCGAAATCATTGCCCAGGTCGCGCTCGCGCGCACGCGCCGGCCGGTGCGCAAGGTGGTGTTCATGGGCATGGGTGAACCGGCGCACAACCTCGACAACGTGATGGAGGCGATCGATCTCCTCGGTACGGCGGGCAACATCGGCCACAAGAACCTGGTGTTCTCCACCGTGGGCGATCCTCGCGCGTTCGAGCGGCTCCAGCAGGGGCGCGTCAGGCCGGCGCTGGCACTCTCGCTGCACACGACCAGCGCCCAGCTGCGCAGAAAACTTCTTCCACGCGCGCCGAACTTGACGCCCGAGGAACTGGTCGCCGCATGCGAACGCTATGCCCGGGCGACCGGCTACCCGATCCAATACCAGTGGACGCTGCTGGAAGGTGTCAACGACGGGGAAGAGGAGATGGAAGGCATCGTCAGGCTGCTCTCCGGCAAGTACGGCGTGTTGAACATGATTCCCTTCAACGCGGTGGATGGCGTGTCGTTCAGTCGCCCGTCGTGGGAGCGATGCAAGCAGCTGGCTCGCACGCTGCACGAGCGGGGCATCCTGACGAAGCTGCGCTATTCGGCCGGCCAGGATGTCGACGGCGGCTGCGGCCAGTTGAGGGCGCGCGCAGCCGGGGCGAGCGAGACGGTTGTTCATTGGCAGAGGACCACTGCTTCGTGAATCTCCACCGGCTCGATCTGTTTTCGCTCTCGCTCTTCAGCCTTGTGGCCCGCAGCGGCAGCATCAGCAAGGGTGCCGAACTGGCGAACCTGGCCGTCGGCGCCGCCAGCAAGCGCATCACCGATCTCGAGGCAGCCGTGGGCGCCACGCTGCTGGAGCGTCATTCGCGCGGCATCACCCTGACAGTGGCCGGGCACGCACTACAGGCGCATGCGCAACGAATCCTCAGCGACGTCGATCAATTGGCGGCGGACCTTTCGGACTACGCAACCGGCCTGGTCGGCGTCGTGCGGCTGTGGGCCAACACGTCGGCGGTGACGCAGTTCCTGCCGGCGGACATCTCGTCTTTCGTCCACGCAAACGCGGGCATCCGTATCGAGCTCGAAGAAGAAGACAGCGGCGAAGTGGTGCTGGCGGTGCTCGACGGCCGTGCCGACATCGGAATCTTCGCCGACCGCACGCCCGCCTTGGGCTTGCACCAGATCCACTACCGCGAAGACCGGCTGGTTCTCGTGGTGCCTCAGGGCCATCCATTGGCGCGCCGCCGTACGGTGCGCTTCGAGGAAGCCATCGACTACGACTTCGTCAGCCTGCCCAAGGGCACCTCGCTGGCCAAGCGCCTGCAGGCCGAAACCAAGGCACTGGGCCGCAGCCTGAAGATGCGCCTGCAGGTTCGAAGCTTCGACGCGATGTGCCAGATGGTGGCGGCAGGTTTGGGTGTCGCGGTGCTGCCGCGCGATGCGGTCCAGCCTCATCTGCGTTCGATGAACCTGCGACAGATTGCGCTTCAGGATTCATGGGCAACGCGGCACCTGCTGATCGGCCTGCGCGACGCCAGTGCAGTGCCCCGACACGTGCGACTGCTGATCGACCACCTGGTGGATGGCGTCGCCAAATAGAGTGCGAAAGGCGATTGCCCTTCGCACTGCGTGATCAGGGGCCATTCGGCGGATCTCGGCTGATCACCTTCCATGTGTCGAAGCATGGAGGAGATCGTTGTGGTTTAATTGCATGGCAACATTTAGTTTGTTAACAATATGACGACGAAGACCTCCATGAATGTCCCGAAAAAAGCGAGCGCCAACGGCGAGACTGGCCGTACGGAAGCCGAAGCACCCGCGCGCACCAAAGCCACCCTGCGGCAGCTTCAGACACTTCCCGAGCAGATTGCCGAGCTCATCTTCACCTCCATCGCAAACGGCGAGTACGAGCCGGGCGAGCGCATACGCGAAGAAGCTCTCGCAGAACAGTTCGAAGTCAGCCGGGGCCCGGTGCGTGAAGCGTTGCGCATCCTCGAGAAAGACTCGGTCGTTCGCATCCTGCCCAATCGCGGGGCGCACGTCACGCAGCTCTCGATCAAGGAGGTCGCCGACATCTTCGAGATCCGCTCCAAACTGTCTGGAGCGATGATCGCCCGGCTCTCGGTCGAGGAGGCCGCGCGTCTGGCCGCCGCCATCGACGCCGACATCCGCGCGCTCGACGCGTTGGCCGTGGATCCGGACGGAGCCGCCGACTACTTCCAGACATCGTTCAGCCTCAGTCGCGCCCTGCGCGAGGCCTGCAGCAATGAGCGACTGGCCGAAATCCTGGCGTCGCTGTCGCGTCAGACCCTGCGATACACCCAACTTGGCCTGGCTACGCCGGCGCGCCGCAAGGAGTCGGCGCGCAATTGGCGCGCCATGCAAAAGGCGATGAAGGCTGGCAACTTGGAGGTCGCCGCCGAAGCGACCGAAAAGCTGATTGAAGATTCGAAGCGCGAAGCAATCAAGCAGCTCGAAGCGCGCCAGACCGCGGCCGACACTTGAGACGACCAGGGCTAGTCGCCTTTGCCGAGAACCATCACCATGTAGGCGGACATCACGAGCCCACCCGCTTGCATCAGGCAGGTGCGCACCCCTGGCACCTGTCGCTCGCCACACTCACCGCGCAGCTGTCGCACCGACTCGATCATCAATGGCATGCCGAACATGCCGCCATGGTTGAAGGACAGCCCGCCGCCCGAAGTGTTCATCGGAAAGGCACCGCCCGGCGCGATGCGTCCGCCCTGCACGAAGGCGCCGCTCCCGCCGCGCTCGCAAAAGCCCAGCGCTTCGAGTCCGATCAGCACGTTGATCGTGAACGCGTCGTAGATCTGTACGAGGTCGATGTCGGAATGCCCGAGGTCGGCGCGCTCCATGGCCAGGCGGCCCATCTCGGCGAGCACGCCGTTGTCGATCCAGTCGTCGGTGCCGAAAGGCGTGGCGTGCTGGATGTACTTCTCCGCAAAACCCTGCACCAGCACCGCCGGGCGAGGGAGGTCTCGGGCGCGTTCTGCCCGAACCAGCACGATCGCGCCGGCGCTGTCGGTCACTTGGCAGATGTCGAACTTGCGCAACGGGTCGGCGATCATCGGCGCGGCCAGGTAGTCCTCCATCGACAGCGGCGAGCGCGCGACGGCGTTCGGATTGAGTTGCGCCCAGCGCCTCGCTGCCAGCGCGACCTCGCCCAGATCCTCGGCGCGTGTGCCATAGCGATGCATGTGCAGGCGCGCCTGCATCGCATAGAAGCCGATCGGGCTCAGCATGCCGTAGGGGAGAACGAATTGTCCGCTCGGCATGCGCGCATCCTGCGCTGCGCCGCCGCGCGAGCGGCTGCGGTCCAGGCGCTGCGTGCTGCCGTAGGTGATCAGCGCCACGTTGCACAGGCCGGTTTCCATCGCCGCCATCGCGTGCGCAACGTGCGTGAGGTTCGATTGGCCGCCGACGACGGTGCTGTCGACATAGCTCGGCGAGAGGCCCATGTACTCCGTCACGAGGAGGCCGGCGGCCCGGTCGTCCCAGTGAGCGAACACGCCGTCGATATCGGACGGTTTCAGGCCCGCGTCCAGGATCGCCTGCCGCGCCGCATCGCATTGCAGTGACAGGGCGGTATCACCCGCCTGGGCCTTGCCCATGCCGGCCTCGCCGACGCCCACGATGGCATAGCGGCCGCTCAGCGCTTTCGGGTCCATCTCGGTTCCTTCAAACTCGCGCCGCGTCAGCGGCGAGTTGAGCACGTACATCTTTCTTGAGTACCTTGCCGACCGGGCTGCGCGGCAGCGTGGGCCAGAACTCGACCTGCTTGGGCGTCTTCAGGCTGCCGAAGCGGTTGCGACACAGTTCGACGATCTCGTCGGCGGTCGCGTTCCGGCCGTCCTTGAGTTCGACCACCGCGGTCAAGCGTTCGCCCCAATCGGGGTCGGGCACGCCGACCACCGCGCAGTCCTGCACCGCCGGATGACCCCAGATCACTTGCTCGATCTCGCTCGGATAGATGTTGAATCCGCCGGAGATCACCATGTCCTTCTTTCGATCGACCACCGAGAGGAACCCGTTCTCGTCGAACACGCCGATGTCCCCCGTGTGGTGCCAGCCGAACGCACGCGCCTCGGCGGTGGCTTCCGGGTTGTTGAAATAGCCGGGTGATACCAGATCGCCGCGGGCCACGATCTCGCCGCGCTCGCCCATGCCGACGATGTTGCCGTCGTCGTCCATGAGCGCCACCTCGCAGGCGCCCGAAGGGCGGCCGGCCGAGGAAAGGTGCTTGTCGAGTTCGGGGTCGCCATGCACGAAATGGTCCTTGCGTGAGAGGCAGGTGATGACGCCGGGCACTTCCGACTGGCCATAGAACTGCACGAAGACCTGGCCCCAGCGCGCGAGGCCTTCGCGCAGCTTGTCGGCGGACATCGGCGCCGCGCCATACATCACGTACTCCAGCGACGAACAGTCACGCGTGGCGGCGTCGGGGTGGGCGAGCAGGCGGTAGATCATGGTGGGCGTGAGGAAGATGTGCGTCACCCGCTCGCGCTCGATCGTCTCCAGGATCACACCCGAGTCGGCCGAGGGCGCGATCACGTTGCGCGCGCCGATGCGGGCGAGCGCGACCATCGTCGCACCCGCGGCATGCGTGAGCGGAGCGACGACCAGATGCACCGGATCCTTGCGCGGTGGCATGAACTGGTTGCTGACCCGGTAGGCCGTCTCGAGCGAGCGGTGGCTCTGCATGATCGCCTTGGGGCGGCCCGTGGTGCCGCCGGACGACTTGATGATCGCGATGTCATCGGGCTCGCGCCGGACATCCACGCGCCGGCCGGCGAACTCGTCGAGCCATTGCGTGATGCTCTGGCCGCTGGCCTCCAGCGGCTCGGTCAGGCCGATCACGCGCTTGAGCGTCGGTATCTCGGCCTTCATCCGTTCGAGGTGCGGCGCGTACTGCTCGTGGCAGATCAGTACCGTGATCTCGCAGAATTTGGCGAACCAGACGATGTCCTCGATCGAATCGCGCGCGTTGAGCGGCACGAAGACCGCGCCGCTGCGCATCACGCCGAGCATCGCAGGCAGCACCATCGGGTGATTGGGCGAAAGGACCCCGACATGGGTGCCCGGTTGCACGTCGCGCACGAGCGCGGCGGCGACGGCGTGCGAGGCGTCAGCTGCTTCACGGTAGCTGAGTTGCATGCTGCCGCCTTGCACGAAGACGCGGTCCGGAAAGGCCGTTGCGCCGGCGTCGAAGGAATCAATGATCATCTTGTCTCCAGTTTTCAGAAATTGTTTGCGCCTCGAACGCCGTCAGGCATGGGCCGCATCTGCGCCCAGGAGCCGGAACATCGGCAGTGCGATCTCGGTGTTGATGCGCTCGAAGCACACCTGCACGCGCGCGCCGATCGCGAGGTGATCCAGCTCGGTCGCGACGATGCCCGCCAGCATGCGCACACCCTCGTCGAGTTCGATCATCCCGATGGCATAGGGGACACGCGTTTCGAACGCCGGATGGCCGGCGACATGGCACACGGTATAGGTGTAGACGCGTCCAAAGCCGCTGGCGTGCACCCATTCGATCTCCTCCGAGAGGCATTGCGTGCAGAAGCGGCGTGGATAGAACTGGTGGCGCGAGCAGGCAGGGCAGTGCTGGATCTTGAGCTTGCCCTCCAGCGCCGCGCCCCAGTAGTGAGCCGTTTCGGCCGTGGGGATCGGCAAGGGGCGTGCCGGCGGCGGATTCATCGGCTTTCCTTCGGTGTTGCTTGCGGTAAGGGTCATGGTCTTGTCTCCGATCGGGCGGACTTTCCGCCTCGTTGGCGCAGCGTTTCGCTGCAATGCCTCGATTAAATCATGGGCACATTCGTATTGTCAACAATCTGAATGTCGAGTAAAGTTCAGGCATCCGACGCTCAACCGCCATCCAACGAGGCACCCACCCATGACCACACAGACAAAGATTCGCTCCGAGATCACCGGCACCGTTTGGAAGATCCTGGTAAAGCCCGGCGACACCCTGCAGGCCGACGACACCCTCATGGTCCTCGAATCCATGAAGATGGAAATCCCCGTCGTCGCCCCCG
>NZ_JBFTJF010000042.1:0-5150 GCF_056395305.1 Variovorax sp. 10L426
GTCCACGTGCTGGTGGCTGGCGCCAACGCCGCCGAAGCCGGCAAGGCTGCCGCCCAGGTGGCAGGCGTTGCCAAGGTGATCGTGGCTGACAGCCCGAGCCTGGCGGACAACCTCGCGGAGAACGTCGCAGCCCAGGTGCTGGCGATCGCGAAGAACTACAGCCACATCCTGTTCCCGGCCACGGCCAACGGCAAGAACGTCGCTCCGCGCGTCGCTGCCAAGCTGGACGTCGCTCAAATCAGTGACATCACCAAGGTCGACAGCCCGGACACCTTCGAGCGTCCGATCTACGCAGGCAACGCCATTGCCATCGTGCAGAGCAGCGATGCGATCAAGGTTGCGACCGTGCGCACGACGGGCTTCGATGCGGCGGCAGCCACAGGCGGCAGCGCAGCGGTGGAAACCGTGGACGGCGTGGCCGACAGCGGCAAGTCGAGCTTCGTGGGCCGTGAAGTCACCAAGAGCGAGCGTCCCGAACTGACGGCCGCCAAGATCATCGTCTCGGGCGGCCGAGCCCTCGGCAGCGCGGAGAAGTTCACCGAGGTGATGGCGCCTCTCGCGGACAAGCTCAACGCGGGCCTGGGTGCCAGCCGCGCCGCAGTGGACGCAGGCTACGCGCCGAACGACTGGCAAGTGGGCCAGACGGGCAAGATCGTGGCGCCGCAGCTCTACATCGCCTGCGGCATCTCGGGCGCCATCCAGCATCTGGCGGGCATGAAGGACTCCAAGGTGATCGTGGCGATCAACAAGGACGAAGAAGCCCCGATCTTCTCGGTGGCCGACTACGGCCTCGTGGCTGACCTGTTCACGGCCGTGCCGGAACTGGTCAAGGCACTTTGAGAAACATCCATCGATGGTGAAGCCAAAGGGCATCGTTCGCGATGCCCTTTTTTTCGCATCGATTCGCATTCGGCCGCACGGCCATAGGAGAGACTCATGAGCTACACCGCTCCCATCAAAGACATGCTGTTCGACATCGAGCACCTCGCGAACATCGCACAGGTGTCTCAAATGCCGGGCCTCGAAGAGGCCGGCCTCGAAACAGCGCAAGCCGTACTCGAAGAGTGCGCCCGATTCAATCAGGACGTGATCGCGCCGCTCAACGTGGCCGGCGACCGCGAGCCTTCTTCCTTCAAGGACGGCAAGGTCACGACGACGCCCGGCTTCAAGGAAGCCTTCGCGCAATACGTGGCGGGCGGCTGGCAGGGTTTGCAGCATCCCGCCGACTTCGGCGGCCAGGGCTTGCCGAAACTCATCGGCGCCGCTTGCGTCGAGATGCTGAATTCAGCCAACTTGAGCTTCGCACTGTGCCCGTTGCTGACGGACGGTGCGACCGAGGCGCTGCTCACGGCCGGCTCCGACGAGCTCAAGGCCACCTACCTCGAGAAGCTCGTGAGCGGCCAGTGGACCGGCACGATGAACCTGACCGAGCCGCAGGCCGGCAGCGATCTCTCGCTCGTGCGCAGCCGCGCCGAGCCGCAGGCCGACGGCACCTACAAGGTGTTCGGCACCAAGATCTTCATCACCTACGGTGAGCACGACATGGCCGAGAACATCGTCCATCTCGTGCTGGCGCGCGTGACCGGTGCGCCTGAGGGCGTGAAGGGCATCAGCCTGTTCGTGGTGCCGAAGTTCCTCGTCAACAAGGATGGATCGCTGGGCGCTCGCAACGATGTCCACTGCGTGAGCATCGAGCACAAGCTCGGCATCAAGGCTTCGCCCACGGCGGTGCTCCAGTACGGCGACCATGGGGGCGCCATCGGCTACCTGGTCGGCCAGGAGAACCGCGGCCTCGAATACATGTTCATCATGATGAATTCGGCGCGCTATGCGGTCGGCATGCAGGGCGTCGCGATTGCCGAGCGCGCCTACCAGCATGCGGTGGCCTATGCCAAGGAGCGCGTGCAGAGCAGGCCCGTCGACGGCTCGATGAACGCGAGCGCGCCGATCATTCATCACCCTGACGTGAAGCGCATGCTGATGACGATGCGTGCGTACACCGAAGGCTGCCGCGCGATGGCGTCGGTGGCTGCGGCAACCTACGACGCCGCGCACCATCACGCTGATGCAGACACGCGCAAGCAGAACGAGGCCTTCTACGAATTCCTGGTGCCGCTGGTCAAGGGCTACAGCACGGAGATGAGCCTGGAAGTGGCATCGCTGGGCGTGCAGGTGCACGGCGGCATGGGCTTCATCGAGGAGACCGGTGCGGCGCAGTACCTGCGTGACGCCAAGATCCTCACAATCTACGAGGGCACCACGGCCATCCAGGCCAACGACCTCGTCGGCCGCAAGACGGCACGCGACGGCGGCAAGATTGCAAAGGCAGTCGCCGCGCAGATCGAGGCTACGGAAGCCGAACTCGCAAAGCGCGACAGCGCCGATGCAAAGGCCGTGGGCAAGCGCCTGAAGGCGGCCCGCGAGGCGTTTGTCGACGTGGTCGACTTCGTCGCGGGCCAGACCAAGACGTCGCCCAACGCGGTGTTCGCGGGCAGCGTGCCTTATCTGTTGCTTGCGGCCAATGTGGTTGCGGGCTGGCAGCTTGCGCGCTCCCTGCTGATCGCGGAAGACCTTGCGAAGGCGGGCACCGACGTGGCCTTCATGAAGGCCAAGATCGCGACGGCACGCTTCTACGCGGAGCACATCCTGAACAAGGCGCCGGGCGTTCGAGACAGCATCGTCGAAGGCGCCGACAGCGTCACAGCCCTCGCAGTCGAGTCTTTCTAGGGATGTTGCTCTCCCCCAGGTTGGCCCACTTCGTGTGGCCGCCCACCCCCTCACCGGGGGCAACACCAGCGGCCCGGCCAAGCCGGTTCCGCGGTGTTTCCCGAAGGGGCCTCGCTTTGCGGGCCGCTTTTTAATAGTTCATCCATAAGTTCCGGAGACCTCATGTCCAAGTTGCCACCCGTGCTCGCCAACCTGCCGCTGCCCATCATCGGCTCGCCGCTGTTCATCATCAGCAACCCCAAGCTCGTGATTGCGCAGTGCAAGGCTGGCGTGGTGGGTGCGATGCCCGCACTCAATGCACGGCCCGCATCGCAGCTCGAAGATTGGCTCGCCGAGATCACGGAAGAGCTCGCGGCCTACAACAAGGCGAATCCGACGAAGCCGGCCGCGCCCTTCGCGATCAACCAGATCGTGCACAAGAGCAATGACCGGCTCGAGCACGACATGGAACTGGTCGTGAAGTACAAGGTGCCGATCGTCATCACCTCGCTCGGCGCACGCACCGACGTCAACGACGCGGTCCACAGCTATGGCGGCGTGACGCTGCACGACATCATCAACAACGCCTTCGCAAGGAAGGCGATCGAGAAGGGCGCCGACGGGATCATTGCCGTGGCGGCTGGAGCGGGCGGTCATGCGGGCGTGAAGAGTCCGTTTGCACTTGTCCAGGAAATTCGCCAGTGGTTCGACGGCCCGATCGCGCTGTCGGGCTCCATCGCCACGGGTGGCGCGGTGCTTGCGGCACAGGCCATGGGCGCAGACTTCGCCTACATCGGCACGGCTTTCATCGCGACTGAAGAGGCGCGCGCCAGCGACGAGTACAAGCAGGCCATCGTCGAAGGCACGTCCGACGACATCGTCTATTCGAACCTGTTCACCGGCGTGCACGGCAACTATCTCGCGCCGAGCATCGTGGCAGCGGGCATGGATCCGGCCAACCTGCCCCAAGGCGAACTGAAGACGATGAACTTCGGCGGCGGCGAAGGCAGCAAGGCCAAGGCGTGGAAGGACATCTGGGGCTCGGGCCAGGGCATCGGCGCCGTGACCGAGGTCGCAACGGCCGCGGCCTTCATCGAAAAGCTCAAGCGCGAATACCAGGAAGCGCGCAGCCGCCTTGCCCTCTGAGCATCTGGCCGTAAGCACTGCGGCGCCGGCCTCGGTCAGTCGCATGCCGTTGCTGGATGCGGTGAAGGGCGTCGCCTGTCTCCTGATCGTCGGGCATCACCTGTCGCGCTACGGGCCGCTTCCGGCGGGCGCTTCGTCGCTCGCGCCGGCGCTTTTCGACTGGCTCTCGCAGAACGGGCGGCTCGCGGTCCAGGTGTTCCTGGTGCTGGCGGGCTTTCTGGCTGCAGGCAGTCTTGCGCCCGACGGCGTTCTGCGGGTCGACCGGCCGGTGGCCCGGATCTTCCAGCGCTACGGCCGATTGGTGATGCCCTACCTGGCCGCATTGACCTTCAGCGTCGTCGTCGCGGCGCTGGTGCGGCCTTGGCTCGACGACGAAGCCGTGCCCGGGCCGCCCGGTATGGCCCAGTTGCTCGCGCACGGGCTGCTGCTGCAGGACTTGCTCGGCTTTGAAGCCCTGTCGACCGGTGTCTGGTACGTGGCCATCGACTTCCAGCTCTTCGTGCTCGCGTTCGCGGCAATCGCCCTGTCGGAGCTGATGCAACGGCGGTGGTCGGTCCGGCCTGAAAGATCGCGTTGGGTGATGTTGGGACTCGTGGTGTCGCTGGTCGTCTCGTCGCTGATCTTCTTCAATCGCCACGCCGAGCTCGACACAACCGCGCTGTACTTCTTCGGCTCCTACGGCCTGGGACTACTCGTGTTCTGGATCGGGCGCGCGACGCGAAGCAGCACATGGCGCTCTGCGGTGCTGATGCTGGCGCTGTTGGGCGCCGCCGCACTGGCCGTCGAATGGCGCAGCCGCATCGCGATCGCGCTGGTCACCGCGCTGGCGGTCGCAGTGATCCAGCATCTCGACGGATTGAAGCCGGCTGCGTGGCCGTCAGTCGGCGAGCCGCTGGTGCGGCTGGGGCGCATCTCGTATTCGCTGTTTCTGATTCACTTTCCGGTGCTGCTCCTGGTGAGCGCCGTGGTGAGTCATTTCCTGCCGGACACACCCTGGATCGACCTGATGGGTCTGCTGGCGACCGTTGCGTTGTCGATTGCCGCGGCAATGCTGCTGTATCGATGGGTCGAATCTCGGCCCGCGACATGGCGCGCCGTGCTGGGCCTCTTTGCAGGCCTGCTGGCCTGCGGCGCGATCGTGTCGTTGGTCTAGGGCCTGTTCACACTACTTCCGGGGTCGCGAAGGTATGCCAGGACGGGCCAATCAAGGCGCGCGACGCCGCATGTGCGTTGGCACATGCAAGGAGCGCAACGCCGAGTGGCCCGTCCTGGCATACCTTCCCTTCGGGTTGTCGTGC
>NZ_JBFTJF010000043.1:0-5032 GCF_056395305.1 Variovorax sp. 10L426
AGCAGAATAGCAGAATCAGCCCGATCGCGCCGACGAACTGCGCCATGCTCGTCAGCAGGTTCCACTGGAAGGTATTGATCTCGTCGCGGAGGTAGTCGTTGATCAGCTGGAAGAAGACGAAATTGCTGGCATCTGTGATGGGCATGGGTCAGCGGCCAAGTCCTCGCAAGGCGAGTCAAGGCTTTCTTGGTTGACTTCGGATGTGTGACCCCGAAAGCCTACCACTGCAGATTTCAGCGCGCCCACCACCTCTCACCAAAGCGCCCTTGCAGGAAAGCCACGAAGCTCGACACCTTCCCCGGCACAAGCTTGGGCGATGGAAACACCGCGTGGATTTCCTGCTCGGCCAGCGCGTGGTCTGCCAGCACCTCCACCACCTGCCCCGAGGCCAGCGAGTCGCTCGCCACGTAGCGCGGCATCAGCGCGATGCCCAGGCCCGCGCGCGCGGCGGCCAGCACCGCGGATACGTTGTTGGAGCGCAGCCGGCCCGACACCGGCACCGAAACCGGCTCTCCCTTCGGCGTGTGGATGTGCCAGACATCGTCGCCAACCACGCTGCTGTAGATCAGTGCCACGTGGGCGCTCAGGTCCTGCGCCCTCTTCGGCGTTCCGTGCTCCTTCAGATAGTCCGCAGCGGCGACCATGACCCACGGAT
Source organism: Variovorax sp. 10L426 (assembly GCF_056395305.1). Lineage (NCBI taxonomy): Bacteria > Pseudomonadati > Pseudomonadota > Betaproteobacteria > Burkholderiales > Comamonadaceae > Variovorax > Variovorax sp. 10L426. The sequence goes on from NZ_JBFTJF010000043.1 coordinate 656, forward strand.
TCATGCCCAGGAATCGCGCGCCCAGTGACGAATCGGCGAGCTTGCCCATGCGGATCGCCACGTCGATGCCCTGCGCCACCAAGTCCACGTAGCGATCCTCGAAGCTCAGGTCGACCTGCACTTGCGGATGGCGCGCCATGAATTCGAGCGCGAGCGGCACCACGATGCGGCGGCCAAAGGCTGTGGAAGTGCCGATGCGCAGCAACCCTTGCGCCTGTGATTGCCGCAACTTCACGATGCTCTCGGCCTCCTCCGCGTCGCGCACGATGGCCTTGCACTTCTCGTAGTAGAGCGCGCCCGTTTCCGTCAGGCTGACGCCGCGCGTATTGCGGTTGAGCAACCGCACCTTCAGGCGTGCCTCGGTCGCCGCGACCTGCTTGGTCACGGTGGGCTGGGTGGTGTTGAACTCGCGCGCCGCCTTGGAGAAGCTGCCGGTCTCCACCACGCGCACGAACATCTCCATCGCTTGCAGTCTGTCCATCGCCGGATGGTATCGCCCCCAAGGGGGCGCGCCTGCCTTGGGGCGGCCCGGCGGCAGCCGTAGCCACTTATTCCACCCAGGAATAGGCTTTATGGCCCCGCACCGTCTTCTGCCGGGTGCCTCGAATTCCTACAGTCGATGCATCCCAAGGAGAACAGACATGGCAAAGATGACCGCGGCCCAGGCCGCCGTGTTGGTGATGGAAAAAGAAGGCGTGACGCAGGCCTTCGGCGTGCCCGGTGCCGCCATCAATCCGCTTTATTCCGCGCTGCGCAAGCAAGGCAGCATCGCGCACATCCTCGCGCGCCACGTCGAAGGCGCCTCGCACATGGCCGAGGGCTACACGCGCGCCGTGGCGGGCAACATCGGGGTGTGCATCGGCACCTCCGGCCCCGCCGGCACGGACATGATCACCGGCCTCTACTCGGCCTGGGCCGATTCGATCCCGATCCTTTGCATCACCGGACAGGCGCCGCGCGCAAGGCTCTACAAGGAAGACTTCCAGGCGGTGGACATCGAATCGATCTCCAAGCCGGTGACCAAGTGGTCGGTCACGGTGCGCGAGCCGGGCCAGGTGCCGCAGGTCTTCCAGCAGGCCTTTCATTTGATGCGCTCGGGCCGACCGGGCCCGGTGCTCATCGACCTGCCCTTTGATGTGCAGATGGCGCAGATCGAGTTCGACATTGACGCCTACACGCCGTTGCAGCCCTACAAGCCGGCCGCCACGCGCGCCCAGATCGAAAAAGCGATCGCGATGCTCAATGCGGCAGAACGCCCGCTCATCGTGGCCGGCGGCGGCATCATCAATGCCGATGCAAGCGATCTGCTCGTCCGTTTTGCTGAAGCGACGGGCGTTCCGGTGATTCCCACGTTGATGGGCTGGGGCGTGCTTCCCGATGACCATCCGCTGATGGCCGGCATGTGCGGCTTGCAAACCAGCCACCGCTACGGCAATGCGACGATGCTCGCGAGCGACTTCGTGCTCGGCATCGGCAACCGCTGGGCCAACCGGCACACAGGTTCGGTCGACGTCTACACCAAGGGCCGCACCTTCGTGCACGTCGACATCGAGCCCACGCAGATCGGCCGCGTGTTCACGCCCGATTTCGGCATCGTGTCCGACGCGAAGGCCGCATTGGAACTCTTCGTGCAGGTCGCGGAGGAAATGAAGGCGAAGGGCCGGTTGCCCGACCGCAGCAAGTGGGCCGGCGAATGCCGCGACCGCAAGAAGACCATGCTTCGCAAGACCAACTTCGCGGACGTGCCGATGAAGCCGCAGCGCGTGTACCAGTGCATGAACAACAACTTCAGCAACGACACCTGCTACGTGAGCACCATCGGGCTCTCCCAGATTGCCGCAGCGCAGTTCCTGCACGTCTACAACCCGCGCCACTGGATCAACTGCGGGCAAGCCGGCCCGCTGGGTTGGACCATCCCTGCCGCGCTCGGCGTGCGGGCGGCAGACCCCAGCCGCAAGATCGTCGCGCTCTCGGGCGACTACGACTTCCAGTTCATGATCGAAGAGCTCGCGGTGGGCGCGCAGTTCAAGCTGCCGTACATCCACATCGTGGTCAACAACTCCTACCTCGGCCTGATCCGCCAGGCGCAGCGCGGCTTCGAGATGGACTACTGCGTGCAGCTCGGCTTCGACAACATCAACGCCGACGAGGACAGCGGCGTGGAGCGCAGCTACGGCGTCGACCATCTCAAGGTGGTCGAAGGCCTCGGCTGCAAGGCCATCCGTGTCTACAAGCAGGAAGAGATGACGCCGGCGATCAAGCAGGCCGAGAAGCTCATGGCCGAGTTCAGCGTGCCAGTGGTGATCGAGGTGATGCTCGAGCGCGTGACCAACATCGCGATGGGCACCGAGATCGACGCCATCAACGAGTTCGAGGCGCTCGCCGAAAGCACGGAAGATGCACCGACAGCGATTGCCGCCTCGATGCTGGACTGATTCCCGAGGAGACAAAACCATGCCGAAATTTGCAGCCAATCTGACGATGCTGTTCAACGAGCTGCCGTTCATGCAGCGCTTCGAGGCCGCCGCCAAGGCGGGATTCAAAGCCGTTGAGTACCTGTTCCCGTACGCCTACGACAAGAAGGAGCTGGCCGCTGCGCTGCGTGGCAACGGCCTCGAACAGGTGTTGCACAACCTGCCCGCCGGCAACTGGGACGGCGGCGAGCGCGGCATCGGCTGCCATGCTGATCGCGTCGGCGAGTTTCGCGAAGGCGTGGCGCGCGCGATCGACTATGCGACGGCGCTTGGGTGCCCGCAGGTCAACTGCCTGCTTGGCAAACTGCCCGAAGGCCAGACGGCCGCCGACGCGCGCAAGGTGGTGGTCGACAACCTGCGCCTCGCGGCGAAGGAACTGCAAGGCGCGGGCATCCGCCTGCTGATCGAGCCCATCAACAGCTTCGACATCCCGGGCTTCTACCTGACGCGGACCGACCAGGCGCTGTCGTTGATCGACGAGGTCGGTTCGTCCAACCTGCTGGTGCAGTACGACATCTACCACGCGCAGCGCATGGAAGGCGAACTCGGCAACACGCTGACGAAGAACATCACGCGCATCGGCCACATCCAGTTGGCCGACAACCCTGGGCGTGGCGAGCCGGGCACGGGCGAGATCAACTACCCGTGGCTCTTCAATCACATCGATTCGCTGGGCTATGCCGGCTGGATCGGCTGCGAATACAAGCCGCGCGGCACGACCGTCGACGGCCTCGGATGGCGCACCGCGCTCGTTCACTGAATCAAGACAAGGAAATCTCGCGACATGTCCAACACCAACGCACAGAAGATCGGCTTCATCGGCCTCGGCATCATGGGCGCGCCGATGGCCGGCCACCTGCTCGACGCGGGCCATCAGCTCTATGTGAACACGCGCGGCGGCACGCCGGAGCCCTTTGCCTCGCGGGCCATGGTCTGTGCATCGGCCACCGAAGTCGCCCAGCAGGCGGACATCGTCTTCATCATGGTGCCGGACACGCCGGATGTGGAGAAGGTGCTGTTCGGCGAAGGCGGCGTGGCGGCGGGCTTGTCGAAGGGCAAGATCGTGGTCGACTGCAGTTCGATCGATCCGATCGCAACCAAGGACTTCGCCAAGCGGATCATCGATCTGGGCTGCGGCTATGTCGACGCACCAGTTTCGGGCGGCGAAGTGGGCGCGAAGGCGGCGAGCCTCACGATCATGTGCGGCGGCGACGAGACAACATTCGGCCGCGTGCGTCCCCTGCTCGAGAAGATGGGCAAGAACATCACATTGGTCGGCGGCGTGGGCGATGGGCAGGTGTGCAAGGTCGCCAACCAGATCATCGTGGCGCTCAACATTGCGGCTGTGGGCGAAGCGCTGGTGTTCGCCTCCAAGGCAGGCGCTGATCCCGCAAAGGTGCGGCAGGCGCTGATGGGTGGCTTTGCGGCTTCGCGCATTCTTGAGGTGCACGGCGAGCGGATGATCAAGCGCACGTTCGCGCCGGGGTTCCGGATCGCTCTGCATCAGAAGGATCTGAACCTGGCGCTGCAAGGTGCGCGGTCGATTGGCGTGGCACTGCCTCAGACAGCCAGCGCGGCGCAGCTCATGAATGCTTGCGCGGCGCTGGGATATGGGCAGGAGGATCATTCGGCACTGGTGCGTGCGCTGGAGGCGATGGCGCAGCATCCTGTTGCGTCTTGAGGTGTGGGGGGTGGCGGAGGCGGGCGGTGTGCGCTGGGTCGGCCGACGTCACCGGCCGCTTCGCGGCTGCCCTGCGCTGCTCGCGGTACGCGGGGTCCGCGCGAAACTCGCTTCGCTCAAACACGCGCGGCCCTGATCCGCGTACCGCTGCGCTGCTCGGCGGTGCCTCAACGGCCGGCCCAGCGCACACCGCCCGCCTCCGCGGAGAGGGTGGGGGTAGTT
>NZ_JBFTJF010000044.1:0-4712 GCF_056395305.1 Variovorax sp. 10L426
CGGACCCCGCCTGAAGCGAGCACCGCAGGTTGCCCGAAGCGAAGCGCAGGGACACGCACAGTGGGGTCGCCTTTCTTTTGCTTACTTTTCTTTGGCGAAACAAAGAAAAGTGAGTCGCCCGCCGGGGCGAGACCCGGCCCACAGCCTCAGCAACCCCCCCATTCAACATGTAGCAAGCACCTCCAAACACCGCCTCTTATGCCCCTCGCCACCCGAAGGCGCAACCACCCGCCCCCCCACCCGTACCCCGTACTCAACCCCCAACCGATCCGCCATCAAAACCCAAGCACAAACCCGAGAAACCCGAGCTTCCCCTTCAGGCAACCCCGCATGCAGAACATCCAGCCAGAGCTCTTCCCTCTGCGCCTGCTGCGCATCCCGGCTAACCAGTTCATCAGACCCCGCAGCCTGCGCCCGAGCCGCTCTTTTCCAGACGACAAGCTTCAACGAATCCCCCCGCCGATAAGCCCGCACCCCGTCATATTCCCCAGCCACATGAGTACGCGTCAACGCCGAAGCAGCCTGCCCCGCAAGCGGCTCCCCGACAGGCAGCGGCGGCGGATTCACCTCAGGCGCCGGATAGACCAGCACCTTCGAAGCCGGCCGCCAAACCGTCCACACCCGAAAGGTCCCCAACGGAAACCGGGTCTCCGCCGTCAGCGTCGGCACAGCATGCAGCCCGCGCCGCTCAGGCCTGAACGCCACCTCCACCGTCGCGCTCCCTTGCGCAGGCACGTCACTCCACGACCATTGCCCACTGCGATGCACCGCCAGCCCGATGCCATAACGCGTGCTCCGCCGCGCGTTATGCAACACCACTCGAAAGACAGCCGCCGACCCCGCGTACTGCGCCTCAGGCGGCATCAGATGCATCGCCAGCCCCCGCAACGTGCCATGACACACATGCATGCCAACCGCCACGCAACCCGCAAGCAGGAAAGTCAGCAGATAGCCCAGATTGAGCTGGTAGTTGATCGAAGCGACCAACAGCAGCAGCAGCGTCGCAGCCAGCATCCATCCGGCCACCGTCGGCACGATGTACACATTGCGCTGCGTGAGTTCGAGCGTGTCCGAAGGCGGGCGACGCGAAATGAACCACCGGTCGATACGAGACCGGAGCGGCGCGAACGACCGCGCGACCCCGACGCGAGCCGGCGCAGGCGCTTTCACGGCAATGGCACCGCCGCGGTCATCGCGCGCACCTGTTCGACCGCGCCCCGACCGGCGTCGCCCACAGGCGTGAGTCGGTGCGCGATGGTCTGCGGAAGCACGGCCTGCACGTCATCCGGCGCAACGTAGTCGCGATTGGCCAGAAGCGCTTGCGCCTTGGCGGCGCGCAACACGGCGATGCCCGCACGTGGCGACAGACCCTGGAGGAACCAGCGCCCGGAGCGCGTGGCGGCGATCAGGTCCTGAACGTAGTTCAGCAGCGGTTCCGACGCATGAACCTGGAGCACACGTTGCTGCAAGGCTGTCAGTTCGCCGGCTGTCAGCAGCGCGGGAAGGCTGGCAAGCAAGTCGCGCCGGTCGGCGCCCGCAAGCAACTCGCGCTCGGCGGCCCGGTCGGGGTAGCCGAGCGAGATGCGCATCAGGAAACGATCGAGCTGCGATTCCGGCAGCGCGAAGGTGCCCAACTGCTCGTGCGGGTTCTGCGTGGCGATGACGAAGAAGGGCGTTGGCAGCGGGCGCGTCTCGCCTTCCACGGTCACCTGCTTTTCTTCCATCGCTTCGAGGAGGGCGCTCTGTGTCTTGGGGCTCGCGCGGTTGATCTCGTCGGCCAGCAGCACCTGGGCAAAGATCGGGCCCGGATGGAAGACGAAGGCTTGCTGCCCCCGGTCGTAGATCGCCACCCCCGAGAGATCCCCCGGCATCAGGTCGGCGGTGAACTGCACCCGCGAGAACTGCAAGCCGAAGGTATGTGAGAGCGCATGCGCCAGCGTCGTCTTGCCGACGCCCGGAACGTCCTCGATCAGCAGGTGGCCGCCCGCCAGCAAACAGGCCACGCAATCACGCACCTGAGCCTCTTTGCCCACGATCACCGTGTTAAGCTGACCGAGCAAACTGGCGAGCTTCGCGGCAACGTCCATTTTTGTATCCATATGCAAACCATACCTTAAGCCTTGTGGCCCCGTCCGGCCAGAGGCCAGGCGCAATCGATCCATGGGCAAAACCGGCTATTTCACACACCGCGACTGCTGGAAACACGACATGGGGCAGGGCCATCCGGAATGCCCCGCGCGGCTCGATGCCATCGAGGATCGGCTGCTCGTCACCGGCGTCGGCGACGCACTGCACAAGGGAGATGTGCCGCTCGCGACGCTGCCTCAGATCACCCGTGCACACAGCGTCGCGCACATGGAGCACCTCGAAGCGCTGAGCCAGCGGCTCGTCGAGGACGAACCGGCCGGTGGTCCGGACCATGCGCAGATCGATCCGGACACCTCACTGACCCGCTTCACCGTGCTGGCCGCGCGCCGTGCGGCCGGTGCCGCGATCGCGGCGACCGACGCGGTGATTGCCGGCGAGGTCGACAACGCCTTCTGCGCCGTGCGGCCCCCAGGGCACCATGCTTGCCGTGACAAGGCCATGGGCTTCTGCTTTTTCAACAACGTCGCGATCGCCGCCCGCCACGCCATCGAAGAGCATGGGCTGGAGCGTGTCGCGATCGTCGATTTCGACGTGCACCATGGCAACGGCACCGAGGACATCCTGAGCAACGATCCCCGCGTACTGATGGTCGGGATCTTCCAGCATCCTTTCTATCCGTACAGCGGCACCGAGCATCCGGCGCCGAACATGCTCAACCTGCCGGTGCCGGCCTATACCAAGGGCATGGATGTGCGCGAACTGATCGAGGCCTGCTGGATGCCCCGGCTCGAAGAGTTCCGGCCGCAGATGATCTTCGTGAGCGCCGGCTTCGACGCGCACCGCGACGACGATCTCGGTCAACTCAGGCTCAACGAACACGACTTCGCCTGGATCACCGGGCGAGTCGTCGACGTGGCCCGCCGGCATGCCGGTGGGCGCATCGTGTCCATGCTCGAAGGTGGTTACAACCTCGACGCCCTGGCGCGCAGTGTCGAGGCACATCTGCGGGTGCTCGCCGACCTCTAGTTCTGGTTTCGATCGATGGATTTCAGCGCTTTCAACGAAAAGCTTGGCCAGATCCATGCGCAAAACGTGTGGATCCAGCTCGGCGTATTGGCCGCCTGCATCGTCGTCGCATGGGCGATCTGCAGATGGTTCGGGCGCGATCAGCCCGAGGATTCGATCTGGTTCGGCGAGCGTGTTTTCGACGGCTTGCTGTTCCCCTTGCTGGCGCTGCTGCTGAGCGAGCTTTCGCGACGCGCGGCGCTGTCATTGGGCTTCGAGCCCGCGCTGGTGTTGCGGATCGCTGTTTCGGTGTTTGTCTCGCTCGCGGTGATCCGCTTTTTCGCGCGCGTGTTGCGGGCTGTTTTTCCGGCCTCCGCGGTGGCGCGGCTGGTCGAGCGAACGATTTCGTGGATTGCATGGATCGGCGCGATCCTCTGGATCGTCGGTCTCTTGCCGCCGGTCCTGGCGGAACTCGACGAGATCACGCTGGCTTTCGGGCGAACGCGGGTGAGCCTGCGCACGATCCTCAACGGCCTGCTGTCGGCAGGCCTGGTGCTCGTGATCGCGTTGTGGATTTCATCGACGATCGAAAAGCGCATCCTGCGGGAGGCCGTGCACGATCTGTCGATGCGCAAGGTCGCGTCGAATGCGGTCCGCGCCTTTCTGCTGCTGATCGGCCTGCTGTTCGCGCTGTCGGCGGTCGGGGTGGACCTGACGGCGCTGTCGGTCCTTGGCGGCGCATTGGGCGTCGGCCTGGGCTTCGGCCTGCAGAAACTCGCGGCCAACTACGTCAGCGGCTTCGTGATCCTTCTCGAGCGATCGATACGCATCGGCGACAACGTCAAGGTCGATGGCTTCGAGGGCCGCATCACCGACATCAAGACGCGGTACATGCTGGTGAGGGCGGGCAACGGGCGCGAGTCGATCGTGCCGAACGAATCGCTGATCACGAGTCGTGTCGAGAATCTTTCGCTGGCCGATCTGAAGTTCGGCATATCGACCAACATCATCGTCGGGTACGAAAGCGACGTGTCGCAGGTGCAGGCGATCCTTTGCGGTGCGGCAGCGGCGCAGCCTCGCGTGATGAGGGATCCGGCGCCGATCGCCTTTCTGCTCAACTTCGTGCCTGATGGATTGGAGTTCAGCCTGAACTTCTGGGTGTCCGATCCGGATAAGGGCCGGGACAACCTGCGCTCGGCGATCAACATCGCGATTCTCGAAGGCCTGCGCAACGCAGGTATCGTCATCGCCAACCCGCAACGGGTGGTGCGTGTTGAATCGTTACCTTCTAGAGTTACGCCTCTAGGCGCGGCTCATCTATAATCACGAAAAAGCACGACCGTTCTTTTTTTGCGCACCGACGATGGAGCGCACCCCTGATTGAAATGGACAGTTCGCGCGGAGGCCGGCGCCTAAAATCATCGGCTGCTCTGCATACCCCCGGTTTCGCAAATCAATGGAGTCAAACCAATGAAGATTCTGGTCCCCGTCAAGCGGGTCGTCGACTACAACGTCAAGGTTCGCGTCAAGAGCGACGGCACGGGCGTTGACATCGCCAACGTCAAGATGAGCATGAACCCCTTCGACGAGATCGCCGTCGAAGAGGCTGTGCGGTTGAA
>NZ_JBFTJF010000045.1:0-2395 GCF_056395305.1 Variovorax sp. 10L426
GTCGCCATTGGACGCAGGTGCCGGTTCCGGTCAGCTCAGACCTCACTGCCGTGAGCTTTGTTGATGGCAACGTCGGCTACGCGACCGGCCATGACGGCGTGGTGCTCGGCACGCGCGACGGCGGGCAGAGCTGGACGGGCCTGCTCGACGGGCGCCGGGCCAACGCGCTGGTGCTCGAGCACATGAAGCGCCGCGTCGCCTCTTCGGATGCGACCGAACAGGACAGGAAGTTGCTCGTGGAAGCCCAGCGCAACGCMGATGCGGGCCCCGACAAGCCTTTCCTCGATCTCTGCTTTACGAGCGCCAATGAAGGCTTCGTGGTCGGCGCGTACGGGCTGATCCTGCGCACCGCCGACGGCGGCAAGACGTGGGAACCATGGTTCGATCGCGCCGACAACGCGGGGCTGCTCAATCTCTATGCGATCCGTGCCGCGCGCGGATCGATCTTCATCGCGGGCGAAGCCGGCTTGCTGCTCAAGCTGGACGCCGGCGCGCAACGTCTCACCGCAATGCCTTCACCATACAAGGGCAGCCTCTTCGGACTCTTGGCCACCCGGGCCGGCGTGCTGGCCTACGGCATGCGCGGCAACGCCTTCCTCAGCACGGACGATGGCGCCTCCTGGGCTCCCGTCAACACAGGACTGGCCGCCAGCATCGTCGGCGGCGCCGTCGCGGGGAATGGCACCGTGGCCCTGGTCGATCAGGCCGGCGCCATCGCTCTGAGCATCGACGGCGGGCTCTCCTTTAMGCGCTCACCCGMKCGCKCTCAGACRCCCCTTGCCACAGTCGCCTTCGCCAGCACCACCTCGCTCGTGGTGGGCGGCCCGCGCGGCCTGCGCACCATCGACCTGACCACCAAGGACAAGTAATGGCTATCTCTTCCGGACTGGAGCGCATGCCGGTCGTGCGCGAGCTTGCCGATTTCCCGCGGGACTCGGGCAATTGGCTCGAACGTGCGGTCTTCAATCACCGCCTGCTCGTCACGCTCGCCTGCCTGCTCGCCACCCTGGTGCTCGGTTTCTTCGCGACACGCGTATCGCTCAACGCCAGCTTCGAGAAGATGATCCCCGTCGGTCATCCCTACATTCAGAACTACCTGAACAACCGCAGCGAACTGCGCGGCATGGGCAACACCCTGCGCGTCGTGGTGGAGAACGAGAACGGCGACATCTTCGACGCCCGTTACCTCGATGCCTTGAAGCACATCAACGACGACCTGTTTCTCACGCAGGGGGTCGACCGCGCCTGGGTCAAGTCGCTGTGGACACCCGCCACGCGCTGGACCGAGGTCACGGAGGAGGGCTTCCAGGGCGGCCCCGTCATGCCCGACAACTTCGACGGCAAGGCCGCCAGCGTCGAGAAGCTGCGCACGAACGTCGCGCGCGCGGGACTGGTCGGCAGCATCGTGGCGAACGACTTCAAGTCCAGCGCCATCGTCGCGCCGCTGCTCGACAACGGCAAGGACGGGCGCCTGGACTACTGGCGCCTCTCGCGCGAGATCGAAACCCAGATCCGCGACAAGTACGAGAAGGGCGTCGCCCCCGACGGCAAGCCCTGGGGCGTGAAGGTGCATGTGATCGGCTTCGCCAAGATCATCGGCGACCTGCTCGACGGGCTGCTGCAGGTGATGCTGTACTTCGGCGCCGCCACGGTGATAGCGGCGCTGCTGCTGTACGGCTACACGCGCTGCGTGCGCAGCACGGCGATGGTGCTGGCGTGCTCGCTGGTCGCGGTGCTGTGGCAGGTGGGGCTGGTCAGGCTGGTCGGGCTGGAGCTGGACCCGTACTCGATGCTGGTCCCCTTCCTGGTCTTCGCGATCGGGGTGAGCCACGGCGCCCAGAAGATGAACGGCATCATGCAGGACATCGGCCGCGGCACGCACCGGCTGGTGGCTGCGCGCTACACCTTCCGGCGGCTGTTCCTGGCCGGTGTCACGGCGCTCATGGCCGATGCGGTCGGTTTCGCGGTGCTGATGCTGATCCCGATCCCCGTGATTCGCGAACTGGCGCTGACCGCGAGCATTGGTGTCGCGGTCCTGATCTTCACCAACCTGCTGCTGCTGCCGGTGCTGCTGTCCTATGTCGGTGTGAGCCCGGCCGCGGCCGAGCGCAGTCTGAAGGTGGAGCTGGATCAGGCCGCGGGGCGGGGAGGGCGCCTCTGGGGCTTGCTGGACAACTTCGCTGCGAAGCGCAGTTGGGCGCTCGCAGCGGTGCTGGGCTCGCTGGCGCTCGCCGTCGGGGGTTTTGCGGTGAGCCTGAAGCTGCAGGTCGGCGATCTCGATCCGGGCGCGCCGGAGTTGCGGCCCGACTCGCGCTACAACCGAGACAACGCCTTCGTCACGAAGAACTATTCGCTGTCCAGCGATCTCTTCGCCGTGATCGTGAAGACGCCGAAG
>NZ_JBFTJF010000046.1:0-1788 GCF_056395305.1 Variovorax sp. 10L426
GCCGTAGTAGATGCCGGCCAGCATGATCAGCGCCGACACGGGCGGCAGCGCGTAGGTGGCGGGCAGCAGCATCGCGATGGTCGCCACCGGGCCGATGCCCGGGAGCACGCCGATCAGCGTGCCCAGGATGCAGCCGACCAGGCAATACAACAGGTTGGTGAAGGTGAACGCGACACCAAAGCCGAGAGAGAGATTTGCAACGAGATCCATTTGTCGTCCTCAACCCGTAATGAAGGTGGGCCACACCTGGATCTGAAGCTTCAACGCCCAGATGAATGCGATGTAGCTGCCGACGGCCAGTACTGTTGCGAGAACGAGCACCTTGCGCAGATCGAATTCGCTGCCGGCAAGGCTGGCGATCAGCACGAGCGCGTAGATCGCGATGATCATGCCCATGGCGGGCACGCCGAAGCTCGGCAGTCCGCCGAGCAGCACGCCGAACGCGAGGTTGGCGCCGATGATGTAGACCACCTGCTTCCAGGCCCACTTGCCGATCTTCTCGCCGTCTTCCGTCTCGACCGTGAGGCCGGAGAACATGATGGCGAGGCCGATGATGGCCATGAGGATGCCGAGCATCAGGGGGAAGTAACCGGGGCCCATGCGCGCGCCGTTGCCGACGTTGTAAGTCGTCGCGCCCCAGGCGAAAGCGACTCCGACGACGGCGAACATCACCCCCGAGAAGAAGTCTTTCTGACTCTTGATTTTCACGATCAGTCTCCACGAATGAATTCGATGGGCGATTGTGTGGTCAGCCAAGAGTCAGGTTGATGTGGGTTCCACCTACCGGAAATCGAGGGTTATCCCGGGCTCCCTACAATGCGGCCCCTTTTGCCGCCCCCCGAATCCGCACGCCATGGACATCGTCGTCAACGAAGAACTCAAAGCCTATATCGATCCCCTGACCGAGGAGGAAGAGGAAGCGCTCGAACGCAGCATCCTCGCGGAAGGTTGCCGCGATGCGCTCGTCCTTTGGGGCGACGTGCTGGTCGACGGCCACAACCGCTATCGCATCTGCCGCAAGCACGAGTTGCCTTTCCAGACTGTGCAGAACACGCGCTTTCGATCGATCGAGGACGTGCACCTGTGGATGATCGATCAGCATCTCGGCCGTCGCAGCATCTCGGATTTCCAGCGCGGCGTGCTCGCGCTGCGAAAGCGGGAAATCGTCGCCGACAAGCGCACGCGCGCAGCAGGTGCATCCAGCGACGAGCCGTCTTCCGCGGCACCCGCCGAGGCAGTCGCGGACACGGGCGCGCACCCACCGCTCGACAGCCGCGAAGCGCTCGCCAAGGCGGCACGCCTGAGCAGCAATCAGGTCGTGATGATCGAGAAGATCCAGAAACAGGCTGCGCCGGAAGTGGTCGCCGCCGTGAAGTCCGGCACCATCTCGATCAATGCGGCGGCCGCGGTGGCGACCTTGCCTGCCGAGGAGCAGGTCGCCGCGGCGAATGCGGGCAAGGATGAACTGAAGCAGGCAGCCAAGAGAGCCCGCGAATCCCGGCGAAAGCCTCGTGAGGAACCCGCAGCGACGTCGCAGGACGCAGCGGAACCCGATGAATTGCAGACCCTGAGACAACGTGTGGCCGAACTGACGGCCGAGAACGAAGCGCTGCGTCGGCAACTGGCCGCGCTGGCGGCCGCCTAGGGCCTGTTCACACTACTTCCGGGGATCGCGTTGCCGTGCAAAGGGGCTGGATGCAAGGCGCCCGCGCGCAGCAAGGCTTTGGCCTTGCAAGCGTGGGCAACGCCGCAGACGGCCCCTTTGCACGACAACCCGAAGGGAAGGTA
>NZ_JBFTJF010000047.1:0-1576 GCF_056395305.1 Variovorax sp. 10L426
TAGCCCGGAAATTTCACCAGTAGAGGGTCGGCAGCCTCGTGCCGGAGCGCGTTGACATTGGTATCTGACGCCAATTTCAACCGAGGACTGCCGATGCCAAAGTGTACCGATGGGACGATGGATTTGGGGCGCCTGGGGCGCCGCGTCATCGAGGCCAATTTCGAGGGCGGCGACATCGGCTCGGACGGTGGCGTGTTGCTGCTGCGCCGTGTGGACGAGCGCATCGGTTTGAGTCGCGCGGCTGCGGCCGTGCTGAGTGATCCACGCGATCGGGCACGCATCACGCACAGCCTGCGCGACCTGCTCGCCCAGCGCATCTATGGCTTGTGCTGCGGCTACGAAGACCTCAACGACCACGACACCTTGAGAGACGACTTGCTGATGCAGACGGCCGTGGGTCGGGTCGATCCACTGGCGAGTTCGCCCACGCTCAGCCGCCTGGAGACGCGGGCCACGCGCGCACAGGCGGTGGCGCTGCACGGCGTGCTCATCGAGCAGTTCATCGCCAGCCACAAGACAGCGCCCGAGGAATTGGTGCTGGACATCGACGCCTCGGATGTGCCCTTGCACGGCAGCCAGGAGCGCTGCGAGTTCCACGCCTATTACGACCACCACTGCTATCTGCCGCTGTACGTGTTCTGCGGCCATGCCATGCTCGCATGCGTCTTGCGGCGCAGTCGCATCGATGGCGCCAGGAACGCCGCGGCGGTGATCAAGCTGCTGGTGCAGCGGCTGCGCCAGGCGTGGCCCGACGCGCGGATCATCGTGCGCGGTGACTCGGGCTTCTGTCGTCAGAGATTGCTGCGCTGGTGCGAGCGCTCGGGCGTGCACTACATCGTCGGGCTGGCGCGCAACGCGCGGCTGGAGGCGACCGTGCAATACGCCGAGGCGATGCTGGCCGACGAGTACGCGCGCACCGGCGCCAAGCAGCGCCTGATCGACGAGTTCGTCTACGCGGCCGACAGCTGGGACATCGAGCGACGCGTGATCACGCGCCTGGAGCACGGCAGCCAGGGCAACAACCCGCGCTTCGTGGTGACCGATCTCCAAGGCGACGCCGTCCAGCTGTACGAGCGGCTGTACTGTGCACGCGGCGAGGCGGAGAACCGCATCAAGGAGGCCCAGCTCGATCTGTTCGGCACCCGAGCGAGCTGCCACCGCTTCGCGGCCAACCAGCTTCGCCTGCTGCTGGCGGCGCTGGCCTACACGCTGATGCAGCGCCTGAGAGAACTTGCCCTGAAAGGCAGTGAACTGGAGCGCGCCACCGCAGCGACGATTCGCGTGCGGCTGCTGAAGATCGGCGCGGCCATCGTGCGCAACACCAGACGCGTGCGGATCCTTCTGGCTTCGCACCACCCGCTGCGCAGCGTGTTCCTCAGCGCAGCCCAGGCGCTGGCCCCCTGAGCCTCATCCAGTGCTGTCCCCGGCACGCTGACAAACAACGGGGGTAAGGGGGTCGTGTGCCTAAAAACAGCCGCGACTCCATCCAGTAGCTCACACTGGACGCAAGACCGCGCTCAATGTCCGCCACCAGGTTCGGTCAACGCCACATCGGCCTACTGATGAAATATCCGGG
>NZ_JBFTJF010000048.1:0-1339 GCF_056395305.1 Variovorax sp. 10L426
TCCAGCCCCGCGTAGCCCGCGGCCATGCTTCGCTTGTTCACGATCACCGTCTTGGCCTTGTAGGCCTCCAGGATCGGCATGCCGTAGATCGGCGTGCCCTTCTGCAGCGCCGCAGGGTTCACCACGTCGTTGGCCCCGAGGATGATCGCYACATCGGCCTGGCCGAACTCGCCGTTGATGTCCTCCATCTCGAAGACCTGGTCGTAGGGCACCTCGGCYTCGGCCAGCAGCACGTTCATGTGCCCCGGCATGCGCCCGGCCACCGGGTGGATCGCGTACTTSACCGTCACGCCGTGCTCGGTGAGCTTCTGCGCGAGTTCCTTCACCGCGTGCTGGGCTCTGGCCACCGCGAGGCCGTAGCCSGGCACGATGATGACCGTCTCGGCRTTGGAGAGCACGAAGGCCGCGTCGTCCGCGCTGCCGCTCTTCACTGGCCGCTGCTCCTTGGCGCCGCCCGTGGCCGCAGCCGCCTCGCCGCCGAAACCGCCCAGGATCACGTTGAAGAACGAGCGGTTCATCGCCTTGCACATGATGTAGCTCAGGATCGCACCCGAGGAGCCCACCAAGGAGCCCGCCACGATCAGCATCGCGTTGTTCAGGCTGAAGCCGATGCCCGCRGCCGCCCAGCCCGAGTAGCTGTTGAGCATGGACACCACCACCGGCATGTCCGCCCCGCCGATCGGGATGATGATSAGCACGCCCATCACGAAGGCCAGGATCACCATCGCGAGGAAGGCCAGCCAGCTCTCGGTGGCCACGTACAGCAGGCCCAGCGCAATGGTCAGCAGCCCCAGCACGAGGTTCAGCATGTGCTGGCCCTTGAACTGCACGGGCGCCCCCTGGAACAGGCGGAACTTGTACTTGCCCGAGAGCTTGCCGAAGGCAATGACCGAGCCGCTGAAGGTGATGGCGCCGATGGCCGCACCCAGGAACAGCTCCAGCCGGTTGCCCGCCGGAATCGCGTAGCGCAGGAAACCGTCGACGATCATCGCGCCGTCGGGCGTGTTGACCGTGCCGGAGGCCGCCACCGGCAGCGGCGTGATGCCGAAGGCCCAGGGCTCCACCACCGCCGCCACGGCGATGAAGACGGCTGCGAGGCCGATCATGCTGTGGAAGAAGGCCACGAGCTCGGGCATCTGGGTCATCTCGACCGTCTTGGCGCGGTAGGCGCCATAGCCGCCGCCCACGACCAGGCCCAGCAGCACCCAGGCCATGCCGAGGGCCTTGCCGCCGGAGAGCTGCACGATCAGCGCGGCGGTGGTCAGGATGGCGATGGCCATGCCGACCATGCCGAAGATGTTGCCGCGGATGGAGGTGGTGGGGTGGGACAGGCCCTTCA
>NZ_JBFTJF010000049.1:0-959 GCF_056395305.1 Variovorax sp. 10L426
CTGTCGGCGAAGTTCGGCGGCGAAGCGAAGGCCTACGACCAGATCGACGCGGCGCCGGAAGAAAAGGCGCGCGGCATCACGATCAACACCGCGCACGTCGAGTACGAGACGGCCAACCGTCACTATGCGCACGTGGACTGCCCGGGTCACGCTGACTATGTGAAGAACATGATCACCGGCGCTGCCCAGATGGACGGTGCCATCCTGGTGTGCTCGGCTGCTGACGGCCCGATGCCCCAGACCCGCGAGCACATCCTGCTGGCCCGCCAGGTGGGTGTGGGCTACATCATCGTCTACCTGAACAAGTGCGACATGGTGGACGACAAGGAGCTGCTCGAGCTGGTCGAAATGGAAGTYCGCGAACTCCTGGACAAGTACGAATTCCCTGGYGACGCCACCCCCATCATCCATGGCTCGGCCAAGCTCGCCCTGGAAGGCGACAAGGGCGAACTCGGCGAAGGCTCGATCATGAAGCTGGCCGAGGCGCTGGACAGCTACATCCCTACGCCTGAGCGCGCGGTGGACGGTACCTTCCTGATGCCCGTGGAAGACGTGTTCTCGATCTCGGGTCGCGGCACGGTGGTGACCGGCGCTGTGGAGCGCGGCGTCATCAAGGTCGGCGAAGAAATCGAAATCGTGGGCATTCGCCCGACGCAAAAGACCACCTGCACCGGCGTGGAAATGTTCCGCAAGCTGCTGGACCAGGGTCAGGCTGGCGACAACGTGGGCGTGCTGCTGCGCGGCACGAAGCGCGAAGAAGTCGAGCGCGGCCAAGTGCTGTGCAAGCCCGGCTCGATCAAGCCGCACACGCACTTCACCGCCGAGGTGTACGTTCTGTCGAAGGACGAGGGCGGCCGTCACACGCCGTTCTTCAACAACTACCGTCCGCAGTTCTACTTCCGCACGACGGACGTGACTGGGGCGATCGAGTTGCCCAAGGACAAGGAGATGGTCATGCC
>NZ_JBFTJF010000050.1:0-941 GCF_056395305.1 Variovorax sp. 10L426
ACGCTGATCGGCGTGCTCCCGGGCATCGGCCCGGTGGCGACCATCGCGATGCTGCTGCCCGCCACCTACGCGCTGCCGCCCGTGTCGGCGCTGATCATGCTGGCCGGCATCTACTACGGCGCGCAATACGGCGGCTCCACCACCGCGATCCTGGTCAATCTGCCGGGTGAGTCGTCCTCGGTGGTGACCGTCATCGACGGTTACCAGATGGCTCGCAAGGGGCGGGCGGGTCCTGCGCTGGCAGCCGCCGGTTTGGGCTCGTTCTTTGCAGGTTGCGTCGGCACGCTGATCCTGGCTGCCTTCGCGCCGCCGCTGACCGAACTGGCCTTCAAGTTCGGGCCGGCCGAGTATTTCTCGCTGATGGTGCTGGGCCTGATCGGCGCCGTGGTGCTGGCTTCGGGTTCGCTGCTCAAGGCGATCGCGATGATCGTGCTGGGCCTGCTGCTGGGTCTGGTCGGCACCGACGTGAACTCCGGCGTGGCGCGCTTCAGCTTCGACATCCCGGAACTGACCGACGGCATCGGCTTCGTGACTATCGCCATGGGCGTGTTCGGCTACGGCGAAATCATCGCCAACCTGTCGCGCCCCGAGCACGAGCGCGAAGTGTTCACCGCCAAGGTGTCCGGCCTGTTCCCGACCAAAGAGGACTTCAAGCGCATGACGCCTGCCGTGCTGCGCGGTACCGCGCTGGGCGCGTCGCTCGGCATCCTGCCCGGCGGTGGTGCGTTGCTCGCGGCCTTCGCGGCCTACACGATCGAGAAGAAGACCAAGCTGCACCCGGGCGAGGTGCCCTTCGGCAAGGGCAACATCCGCGGGGTGGCCGCGCCCGAGTCGGCCAACAACGCCGGCGCGCAGACCTCCTTCATCCCGCTGCTGACGCTGGGCATCCCGCCCAACGCCGTGATGGCGCTGATGGTGGGCGCGATGACCATCCACAACAT
>NZ_JBFTJF010000051.1:0-941 GCF_056395305.1 Variovorax sp. 10L426
ATGTTGTGGATGGTCATCGCGCCCACCATCAGCGCCATCACGGCGTTGGGCGGGATGCCCAGCGTCAGCAGCGGGATGAAGGAGGTCTGCGCGCCGGCGTTGTTGGCCGACTCGGGCGCGGCCACCCCGCGGATGTTGCCCTTGCCGAAAGGCACTTCGCCGGGCTTGCTGCGCATCTTCTTCTCGAGCGCATAGGACGCGAAGGACGCCAGCAGTGCACCACCGCCGGGCAGGATGCCGAGCGCCGAACCCAGGGCCGTGCCGCGCAACACGGCGGGCGTCATGTCCTTGAAGTCCTGCTTGGTGGGCCACAGGCCCTTGACCTCGGAAGTGAACACTTCGCGCTCGTCGTCGGGCTGCGAGAGATTGCCGATGATTTCGCCGTAACCGAACACGCCCATGGCGATCACCACGAAGCCGATGCCGTCGGTCAGTTCCGGGATGTCGAAGCTGAAGCGCGCCACGCCCGAGTTCACGTCAGTGCCGACGATGCCCAGCAGCAGGCCCAGCACGATCATCGCGACCGCCTTGAGCAGCGAACCCGAAGCCAGCACCACGGCGCCGATCAGGCCCAGCACCATCAGCGAGAAATACTCGGCCGGCCCGAACTTGAAGGCCAGCTCGGTCAGCGGCGGCGCGAAGGCAGCCAGGATCAGCGTGCCGACGCAACCTGCAAAGAACGAGCCCAGGCCGGCGGCCGCCAATGCGGGGCCCGCGCGGCCCTGTCGCGCCATCTGGTAGCCGTCGATACAGGTCACCACCGAAGATGATTCGCCGGGGAGGTTGACCAGAATCGCGGTGGTGGAGCCGCCGTATTGCGCGCCGTAGTAGATGCCGGCCAGCATGATCAGCGCCGACACGGGCGGCAGCGCGTAGGTGGCGGGCAGCAGCATCGCGATGGTCGCCACCGGGCCGATGCCCGGGAGCACGCCGATCAGCGT
>NZ_JBFTJF010000052.1:0-896 GCF_056395305.1 Variovorax sp. 10L426
GTGCCGCAGATGAAATCGCTGGCCGGCGTCGCCGCGTAGATCAGGCCCTTCTGGCGCACCTTCTCGCCCGGCGAGATCACGCCCGAGATCGGCGCGCTGCCCGACTTCACGATCGAGCCCATCGCCTTCTCGACGATGTTGGACAGGCCGCCCTTCTTGTTGCCCGGCGTGGTGTTGGCGCTGCGGTCCACGCGGCCCTTGTCCAGGTAGGCGTCGTACCAGGCCATCTCGCGGATCATGGCGTCGGCCACTTCGGGCGTGGTGGCGCGCGAGGTGAGCTGGTCGATGCCGTCGCGCACCTCGGTGACTTCCGAGAACATCACGGTGGCGCCTGCGCGCACGAGTAGGTCGGTGCAGAAGCCGACGGCCGGATTGGCGGTGACGCCGGAGAAGGCATCGCTGCCGCCGCACTGCACGCCGACCACCAGTTCGCTGGCCGGCACGGTCTCGCGGCGACGGGCGTTCAGGCGTTCGAGATGCTCTTCGGCCTGCCGCATGATCGAATCGACCATCGACATGAAGCCGACATGCGCATCGTCCTGCAGGCAGACCACATCCAGCTTGCTGTCTGCACTGTCGCCGACATCGGCCACGTTGCGTTCGTCGATCAGCGGGATGGTGCCCGGCGGCATCAGCCGCTCGGGCTGCAGCTTCTCGCAACCCAGGCTCACGACCATCACCTCGCCGCCGAAGTTCGGGTTGAGGCTGATGTTGCGCAGCGTGCGGATCGGAATGATGGCATCGGGTGCGTCGATGGCCACGCCACAGCCGTAGGTGTGCTCCAGCGCCACGACGTCATCGACGTTGGGAAACTTCGGCAGCAGTTCGGCCTTGATGCGTTGCACCGCGAACTCGGTGACGCCCGCCACGCACTGCACGGTCTGCGTGATCGCGAG
>NZ_JBFTJF010000053.1:0-783 GCF_056395305.1 Variovorax sp. 10L426
GGAGCACACCTACGGCTGTGGCGTGGCCATCGACGCACCCGATGCCATCATTCCGATCCGCACGCTGCGCAACATCAGCCTCAACCCGAACTTCGGCGGCGAGGTGATGGTCGTGAGCCTGGGCTGCGAAAAACTGCAGCCCGAGCGCTTGATGCCGCCGGGCACCATCCCGCTGATCGACGAACGCAACGTGGCCGATGTCGGCGACAGTGCAGACAGCAAGCTCGATGTGGTCTGCCTGCAGGACGATGCGCACGTCGGGTTCATGTCGATGATCGATTCGATCATGCGGCAGGCCGAAGAGCATCTCGAACGCCTCAACGCCCGTCGCCGCGAGACCGTGCCGGCGAGCGAACTGGTGGTCGGCGTGCAGTGCGGCGGCAGCGATGCCTTCTCCGGCGTCACCGCCAATCCGGCCGTCGGCTTCTGCACCGACCTGCTCGTGCGCGCAGGCGCCACCGTGATGTTCTCGGAAGTCACCGAAGTGCGCGACGGCATCGACCAGCTCACTTCGCGCGCGACCACGCCCGAAGTGGCCGACGCCATGATCCGCGAGATGGCCTGGTACGACGCCTACCTGGACAAGGGGCGCGTCGATCGCAGCGCCAACACCACGCCGGGCAACAAGAAGGGTGGCCTGTCCAACATCGTCGAGAAGGCGATGGGCTCGATCGTGAAGTCGGGCAGCGCGCCGATCTCGGGCGTGATCTCGCCGGGCGAGAAGGTGCGCCAGAAGGGCCTGATCTACGCGGCGACGCCGGCCAGCGATTTCATCTGCGGCAC
>NZ_JBFTJF010000054.1:0-689 GCF_056395305.1 Variovorax sp. 10L426
TGATCAGATCACCTTGGCTTCGTTCTTCAGCTTGTCCACCAGCGTGGCGACATCGGGCACCTTGATGCCGGCGCCGCGCTTCGGGGGCTCGGAGACCTTCAGGGTCTTCAGGCGCGGCTTGACGTCCACGCCGAGGTCCTCGGGCTTGAAGGTGTCGAGTTGCTTCTTCTTCGCCTTCATGATGTTGGGCAGCGTCACATAGCGCGGCTCGTTCAGGCGCAGGTCGGTGGTGATGACTGCGGGCAGCGAGAGCGAGATCGTCTCCAGGCCGCCGTCGACTTCGCGGGTCACGTTGACCTTGTCACCAGAGACTTCGACCTTCGAAGCGAAGGTGGCCTGGGGCAGGTCGGCCAGCGCGGCCAGCATCTGGCCCGTCTGATTCGCATCGTCATCGATGGCTTGCTTGCCGAGGATGATCAACTGGGGCTGTTCCTTGTCGACCAGTGCCTTCAGCAGCTTGGCAACGGCCAGCGGCTGGAGTTCTTCGGTCGTCTCGACCAGGATGCCGCGATCGGCACCAATGGCCATCGCCGTGCGCAAGGTCTCCTGGCACTTCGCATCGCCGCAGGACACGGCGATGATCTCGGTGGCCGCGCCCTTCTCCTTCAACCGCACAGCCTCTTCGACGGCGATCTCGTCGAAGGGGTTCATGCTCATCTTGACGTTGGCGATGTCAACGCCCGTGCCGT
>NZ_JBFTJF010000055.1:0-689 GCF_056395305.1 Variovorax sp. 10L426
TGATCAGATCACCTTGGCTTCGTTCTTCAGCTTGTCCACCAGCGTGGCGACATCGGGCACCTTGATGCCGGCGCCGCGCTTCGGGGGCTCGGAGACCTTCAGGGTCTTCAGGCGCGGCTTGACGTCCACGCCGAGGTCCTCGGGCTTGACGGTGTCGAGCTGCTTCTTCTTGGCCTTCATGATGTTGGGCAAGGTCACATAGCGCGGCTCGTTCAGGCGCAGGTCGGTGGTGATGACTGCGGGCAGCGAAAGCGAGATGGTTTCCAGGCCGCCGTCGACTTCACGAGTGACGTTGACCTTGTCACCGGCGATTTCGACCTTGCTGGCGAACGTCGCCTGGGGCAGATCAGCCAATGCCGCGAGCATCTGGCCCGTCTGATTCGCATCGTCATCGATGGCTTGCTTGCCGAGGATGATCAGTTGGGGTTGTTCCTTGTCGACCAGCGCCTTCAGCAGCTTGGCGACTGCGAGCGGTTGCAGCTCTTCGGTGGTCTCGACTAGGATGCCGCGATCGGCCCCAATGGCCATCGCCGTGCGCAGGGTCTCCTGGCACTTCGCATCGCCGCAGGACACGGCGATGATCTCGGTGGCCGCGCCCTTCTCCTTCAACCGCACAGCCTCTTCGACGGCGATCTCGTCGAAGGGGTTCATGCTCATCTTGACGTTGGCGATGTCAACGCCCGTGCCGT
>NZ_JBFTJF010000056.1:0-639 GCF_056395305.1 Variovorax sp. 10L426
GCGATACGCCGGGCAGCCCCGGCACGCCCTCGCCGGACGCCGGCGAGTTGCTGCTGCTGCGCCACGCGGCACAACAGGCCGGCCGCGCGGCCAGCGCCTATGGCGCACTGCTGCGCGAGCCGATCGACGATCCGGACCTGCGGCTGCTGCTCGCCCATTACTACCGGGGCGCCACGGAATTGCAGCGGCTGCTCGAGCATCGCGTAGCCGAGTTCTCTCCCGCGCGGGCCGCAGGCATGACGTCGCGGCGGATGAGTCCGCCGCTGCACTAGGAGGGCAGCGCCCTAACCTTGCGGATAGCCGGCGCGCAGCAGCCCCGCCTGGCGCGGCGCGGTCAGTTCCTGCTGCGGCTGGTACGGCCGGATCACCAGCGCCACATAGTCGTCGTCCTTGGGCGACACCACCAGGTACACCAGACCCGACATGACCAGGGCCACCTCGCCCAACTGCGCGGCGATGCGCGCGGCAATGAAGCGCTGGAGCAGCACCGGGTCCACGGTGGCGTCGATGGCAAGCGCGGCCGTGCAGATCGTCATCAGGCACTGTTCCACGGCGCGGCAGACCACCACCACCTCGTCGATGGCGTATCCGGTGTGGGCCGCGCGCACGAGCACGGAAATGCCCTCGCTGGTCTTGGCG
>NZ_JBFTJF010000057.1:0-635 GCF_056395305.1 Variovorax sp. 10L426
GTACATGGCCATCGCCCGGGAAGACCGCTTCCCGATCACCGACATCATGCGGCAGACCCCCGAGGTGCCGCCGAACTGCCAGTGGGCGATCTTCCTGCGCAACCACGACGAACTGACGCTGGAGATGGTCACCAGCAGCGAGCGGGACTACCTGTGGGAGGTCTACGCCTCCGACCGCCGCGCGCGCATCAACCTCGGCATCCGCCGCCGGCTGGCGCCGCTGATGGAGCGCGACCGCCGCCGCATCGAGCTGATGAATAGCCTGCTGTTCTCGATGCCCGGCACGCCGGTGATCTACTACGGCGACGAGATCGGCATGGGCGACAACATCCACCTCGGCGACCGCGATGGCGTGCGCACGCCGATGCAGTGGTCGCCGGACCGCAATGGCGGCTTCTCCCACGCCGACCCCGAGCGGCTGGTGCTGCCGCCGCTGCAGGGGCCGCTGTACGGCTACGAGGCCGTCAACGTCGAAGCCCAGAACCGCGACCCGCACTCGCTGCTGAACTGGATGCGCCGCATGCTGGCCCTGCGCCGGCAGCATCACGCCTTCGGGCGCGGCACGCTGCGCTTCCTGTTCCCCGGCAACCGCAAGGTGCTGGCCTATCTGCGCGAGTTCGATGGCGAGCACATCC
>NZ_JBFTJF010000058.1:0-602 GCF_056395305.1 Variovorax sp. 10L426
GCCACAGGATGAGGAACAGCGCCACGCCTTCCAGCGCGAACTGGTACAGCTGCGACGGGTGGCGCGGGATGTTGTCGCCAGCCTGCGGGAAGATCATCCCCCACGGCAGGTCGGTCGGACGGCCCCACAGTTCGCCGTTGATGAAGTTGCCGATGCGGCCGGCAGCCAGCCCGCACGGGATCATCGGCGCGATGAAGTCGGTCACTTCCAGCCAGTGCCGGCGCCGCACCTTGCCGAACACCCACATCGCCACGAGCACGCCGAGGAAGCCGCCGTGGAACGCCATGCCGCCCTCCCAGACCTTGAAGATCTCGAGTGGATGCGTGAGGTAGTAGGTCGGCTTGTAGAACAGCACGTAGCCCAGCCGCCCGCCCAGGATCACGCCGAGCACGCCGTAGAACAGCATGTCGTCGAGGTCGCGCGTGGCCCAGCCGCGCGCGGCGATGTGCGGCTGGCGCACGCGCAGGCGGCCGAACCACAGGAACATGATGAAGCCGGCCAGGTACATCAGACCGTACCAGCGGATGGCCAGCGGGCCCAGGTGAAGCGCGACCGGGTCGAATTGCGGATGAACGAGCATGGCGGAGGAGAGGTATTTATAT
>NZ_JBFTJF010000059.1:0-595 GCF_056395305.1 Variovorax sp. 10L426
GGCGGCGCGCTTCCGGGCTACCAGAAATTACTGGTAGATGAGCGTGTACATCACGCTCGAATTGGCTGCGCCGGCGCCAGCAGCTCCATTGACAGCCACGTATTCAGCGGCGTAGGGCAGCAGTGCAGATCCGGCGGTGATAGCAACCGACTTGGAATTCTGCGTGCCGTCCGCGAAACCAGCCTTGATGGGGCTGAAGTCGTCGCCGTTCAGCAGGCGGATCTGAACGTTGTTAGCGCCACCAGCATCCAAAATCAGATTGCCGGTTTGGAAGTCGGTCGTGACACCGGGTTCAAAGTAGGTGTGGACATTGCCCGAGTCAGGCGTGCAATTCGTCAGCGCGATGTCGAAGGTCTTGCGGCCAGCGGATTGGCCTGCGGCAGCCAGGGCCGAAGTCGACACGGTCGGCAGCGTCACCAGAAAGTCGCTGGCGCCACTGCCGGCACCATTGATGGTGCAGGTGTTCGAGGTGACTTCGCCGTTGAAGGTGATGGTGCCGTCAGCAGCAGAGGCAACCTGGGCGGCCATCGCGGTGCTGGCCAAGATCAGAACGGAGAGAAGTTTGCGGTTCATTTCGAATATTCACTAAAGTTGA
>NZ_JBFTJF010000060.1:0-591 GCF_056395305.1 Variovorax sp. 10L426
TACCTGCATCAACTTCCGCTTTGCCAGCGGGCGGGTCTTCGAATGGGAGTTCAAGGTGGAGGGGCAACTGCGCAAGGTCATGCCGACCGCGCGGCTCACGTTCAACGACGCCGACCTGGTCCTGCATGCGGTCCTGCAGGGCTGGGGCATCGCGCAGCTGGCCGGGTACCAGATCGCCGAGCCCCTGGCCGCCGGGCAACTGGTGGTGGCGATGGGCCGCTACGCGCCCGACGACCGCGGGCACTACCTCTGCTACCTGAGCCGGCAGCACCTGCCCACGCGCATCCGCGTGTTTATCGACTTCATGACCGATGCGATCCGCGCGCAGGCGCTGAACTGCCTGACCGACTTCAACCCCGAGCCGGATCTGATCCCGGCGCCGATCGGTTGAGTGCCGCCGCGACGAAGTCGATGAACACCTTCGCGCGGACGGGCAGGCGCCGCCCGAAGCTGTGCAGCACCTGCAGCGGCACGGGCCGCAGGCCGACATCGGGCAGCACCACGCGCAGGCGGTTGGCGTCGAGATCGGCCTGCACGGCCGTGCGCAGGATCTGGGCGATGCCCAGCCCGTTGACGGCGGCGGTGCGCAGC
>NZ_JBFTJF010000061.1:0-572 GCF_056395305.1 Variovorax sp. 10L426
GGCGCACCGTGCCGCGCTTGATCGAATCCTCGACATGGCCCACCACCAGGCGCGCACCCAGTTCCGCCACGCGCTGGTCGCGGAAGGCGATCACTTCCGGGTAGTTATGGCCGGTGTCGATGTGCACCAGCGGGAACGGCAGTTCCACCTTGCGGTCGCCCAGGCGGAAGGCCTTCAGCGCCAGGTGCAGCATGACGATCGAATCCTTGCCGCCGGAGAACAGCAGCGCCGGGTTGCGGCACTCGGCCACCACTTCACGGATGATGTAGATCGACTCGGCTTCCAGCCGGTCGAGGTGGTCGTTCTGGACCTGGAGCAGGTGTTCAACCCCTGCTTCTGCGATGTCGTTCATGATGCCCATGTCGTTCTCGGCCTCGATTCAATACTTCAATGCTTGATGTTCTGCTCGTGGAGCCCGCACTCTTTCGAGTCCTTGGTCTCCCACCACCAACGTCCTGCGCGGACGTCTTCGCCAGCCTTCACGGCGCGCGTACACGGCTCGCAGCCAATGCTCGGGTAGCCCTTGGCATGCAGCGCGTTCACCGGCACGTTGTGGCGCACCAGATAGGCCC
>NZ_JBFTJF010000062.1:0-557 GCF_056395305.1 Variovorax sp. 10L426
ACAACACCAGCGGCCACGCCGCCACGCGGAGCGCGATGCCGGTTGACAAGCCGGCCACGAACACCGTAGCGAATTTGGCGGCATTGACCATCGGCGACAGCCGCGCGAGGTCCAGTGCAATCGGCAGCATCCACAGCCCGTAGCCGAGCGCCGCCACCACCAGCAGACTCAGGGCGTGCGGCCGCAGCGCCGCCATCGTCCGGGCCTGCCAGCGCACCGGGGCCACCCGCGCGGACAGCCAGCCAGCGGCGAACACGGCCGGCAGCAGGCCCAGCATCTGCAGGGCCATCGAGGCTTCCAGGGGCTCCCGCAGCGGCGGGACGGCCAGGACGATCAGGACGGCGATCAACGCCAGGAATCGGACGACTCTCATCGCCCCACTCCGCCCGCCGCCGCATGGCGCAGGGCCAGCGCATAGGCCGCGTGGAAGTCTTCCAACTCGAAACTGCCCAGCACCACCCCGTGCGCATCCACCACCTGCAGGCCGCCGTTGTGGACGAAGCCACCGAAGCCGTCCGGAATGGCGATGATGTCGGCCTCGCGCAGCAGCGCTTGCA
>NZ_JBFTJF010000063.1:0-551 GCF_056395305.1 Variovorax sp. 10L426
GTTCCGGGCGATCAATCCGGTGGTCAAGGCGCCTTCGCTGGTCTGCGACGACGGCACCGTGCTGATGGATTCCACGCTGATCATCGACTACGCGGAAGCGGTGGCACGGCGCAGTCTCATGCCGTCTGAGCTGGGCGCGCGCCAGCGGGCGCTGCGCATCATCGGCCTGGCGCTGGCCGCGTGCGAAAAGGCCGTGCAGGATGTCTACGAACACAACCTGCGCCCGGCCGAGAAGCAGCACCAGCCCTGGCTGGACCGCGTGGACGGGCAGCTCGCTCGCGCCTATGCGCTGCTGGAACAGGAAATTTCAACCTGCGCCGTGCCGGCCGATGCCAGCACGCTGACCCAGGCGGACGTGACCACCGCTGTGGTCTGGACCTTCACCCAGGCGCTGCTGCCGGGAAAAGTGACGCCGGCGCAACATCCGTCGCTCGCGGCATTCACCGCCGCCTTAGAGCAATTCGACGTTTTCCGCAATTGGCCACACGCCTGAAGGTGCGCCCGTTCGGAGGTGCGATACCCCACCAATTTCCCCACAAATGGGTGATGTC
>NZ_JBFTJF010000064.1:0-550 GCF_056395305.1 Variovorax sp. 10L426
TCCGGCGCATCGTCGGCCAGATGCAGCACGACCTGTTCCACGTCTACACCGTGGACCAGCACATCCTGATGGTGGTGCGCAATATCCGCCGCTTCGCCATCGTCGAGCACACGCACGAGTTCCCGTTCTGCAGCCAGTTGATGGCCAGGAACAGGCGGCGGTTCTCGGGATCGTTGCGCCAGCTCGCGTCCATGACCGTGCGCGCGTTGTAGAGCCCGCGCAGCGTACGGGGGGAGATGCCTTTCACGCCCGGCGTGCGCTCGTAGAGCAGGAAGGTCTCCAGGATTGCGTGCGGATCGCGCTCGTACAGGTCGTCGCTGGTGATTTCCAGCATGCCCTGGCGTTCCACGAAGCGGTCGTTGATCACGCGTGTGACCTTCGATTCACTCGGAAACAGCATCGCCTCGATATTGAGCAGCAGTACGCTGTTGAGCTGCGTCACCGCCTTGGCGGCCCAGTAGAAGCGGCGCATCAACTGTTCGCTGGCGCGCTTGTGCGTGGTCTGCCGATAGCCGAAGGACTCGGCCAGCGCGGTTTGCAGGTCGAACAC
>NZ_JBFTJF010000065.1:0-550 GCF_056395305.1 Variovorax sp. 10L426
GGACATGCTGGCCCTGGTGGACGAAGTCCTGGCCTTGCCCACCACGTCGCTTTCCGAGCTGACCCAGGCTTCCATGCTGGCGCTCGCGGACTATTTCGGCGTGGCCGGCGGCAAGCCGTTCGCCCGCTCGTCGGCGCTCGGCATCCCCGGCGAGAAGAGCCAGCGCGTGCTGGATGTGTGCAAGCGGATGGAGGCAGGTCGCTACATCACCGGCCACGGCGCGCGCAACTATCTCGACCACGAACTGTTCGAGCGCAATGCGGTGACCGTCGAATACATGGACTACGCCATGCACCCGTACCCGCAGCGCCACGGTGCCTTCACCCCCTACGTCTCGGGCCTGGACCTGGTCGCCAACTGCGGCCGCGCCGGGGCGAGCCAGATCTGCTCCGGAACGATCGCCTGGCGCGACATGATGCAGCGCCAGGCGTGCGCGCCGGCCCACTGAACCCCAAGACTGAAGAGTCATGAACCATCTTGACGCAGTAGCTACCGAGTATCTGCCGAACTCCGCGACGGAGCTCGAGAACGACCTGGTACTGAACTGGTA
>NZ_JBFTJF010000066.1:0-548 GCF_056395305.1 Variovorax sp. 10L426
GGCCTATGGCCTGACCACGGCGCTGATCCTGGTCGGCGTGGCCGCCTACCTCTCCAGCGCGCTCGACAGCCAGCTCCAGGCGCGCGACGAGAGCGAACTGGTTGGCGAGATCCTGCTCGTGCGCCACTTGCTGCGCGAGGTGGGCGACGAAGCCGATATCCGTGCCGACACCCACCGCTTTGCCGATATCGCCATGGGCCATGAGGGCCTGATCCTCGTGGTGCGCACGCGGCAGGGCGAGCCGCTGATCACGCTGAATCCGCGCAACGAGTCGGTGCCGCCGCTGCGCGTGCTGCCGGCTAACGCCGCGCCGGACAAGGGCATGCTCCAGACCTGGTATCCGCGCAACGGCGTGCCGTCGCGCGGCATGGCGGCGCTGGGCGTGCTGGGCAATACCGACCGCGCCGTGGAGATCATCGTGCTCAGCGATGCCGGCTACCGCGTGGCGCTGATGAGCGAATACCGCAGCCAGCTACTGGGCGCGGTGCTGTGCGGCGCGCTGGTGGCGGCGGCGCTGGGCTACCTGCTGGCGCGCCGGGGCCTAAGGC
>NZ_JBFTJF010000067.1:0-545 GCF_056395305.1 Variovorax sp. 10L426
CCCTTGACGAACATCGTGACCGCCGGATCGTTGCCGCCGGTCGGATTCACGTCGATACCCTTGTAGACGCCGTTATTGTTGAAAATGACGATGCAGATCGGCAGGTTGTAGCGGCAGATAGTTTCCACCTCCATGCCCGAGAAGCCGAACGCACTGTCACCGCACAGCGCGAGGACAGGCTTGCTGGTTTCGACCGCCGCAGCGACCGCGTAGCCCATGCCCACACCCATCACGCCCCAGGTGCCCACGTCGAGGCGCTTGCGCGGCTCGTACATGTCGATCACGGCACGGGCGTAGTCCAGCGTGTTGGCGCCTTCGTTGACAAACGAGATGCCCGGATTGGCTTTGACGACGTCCTTCAGCGCGCGCAGCGCGCTATGGAAGTTCATCGGCGACACATCCTTGGACAAGGTCTCGGCCATCTTCGCCAGGTTCTTGTCCTTGCGTTCGTCCACCGCGTTCAGCCAATCGGCGCCCGGCTTGGCAAAGCCGTTGCCGATCTTGTCGAGCATTGCCGATACGCACGAACCAATGTCACCCACTAC
>NZ_JBFTJF010000068.1:0-532 GCF_056395305.1 Variovorax sp. 10L426
CAGGCCCAGCAGCACCCAGGCCATGCCGAGGGCCTTGCCGCCGGAGAGCTGCACGATCAGCGCGGCGGTGGTCAGGATGGCGATGGCCATGCCGACCATGCCGAAGATGTTGCCGCGGATGGAGGTGGTGGGGTGGGACAGGCCCTTCAAGGCCTGGATGAAGCAGACCGAGGCGATCAGGTACAGCAGCGTGACGACGTTCATCGACATGTCAGTGGCCCTCCGCCTTGGCGGTGTCACCGGCGGCCGGGGCCTTCTTGTCCTTCTTCTTGAACATCTCCAGCATGCGCCGGGTCACCAGGAAGCCGCCGAAGACGTTCACTGCAGCAAGCGCCACGGCCAGCACGCCCATGGTCTTGCCCAGGCCTGTCTCGGTGAGTGCGGCGGCCAGCATGGCGCCCACGATGACGATGGCGGAGATGGCGTTGGTGACGGCCATCAGCGGCGTGTGCAGCGCCGGGGTGACGGTCCACACCACGTGGTAGCCCACGTAGATGGCCAGCACGAAGATGATCAGGTTGATGACGGTGTG
>NZ_JBFTJF010000069.1:0-531 GCF_056395305.1 Variovorax sp. 10L426
CTTGTGACCAGCCGCGCTGCTTGCGCAACCAGGTCAGATGTCGCCCGAACAGCTTGAGAGGGTCGCCTGTCATATGCTGCTTTGTGGATTTTAAGTCGCTCAGAGCCTAAGGGTTTGACCCAAGCGTCACGACAACCTATAGTTCGTCGTTCTATCGGTACCAGATCCGCATCATAAGGGATGTGCCCAAAACGGGTACGGAGCGATGGTATTACCGGACGGCACCTAAGCCGTACCGAAACGGGGCAGTCGCGCAGTGAGGGGGGAGGTCGTCGGGCGGGAGATCCGCGCCGCATCGGGCCTGCCGCCATTGCGCATTCCGTGGGACCCCTGCGTCCCAGGCTCCGTTTTGGGGAATGCCATGCAGATTTTTTCGTTTTTCGACGCGGGGTTGTGCGGTGCAACGCCGCCCCTGCCGGACTCTCCGGACCTGAGCGTCGGTTTACAGTTATGTGTCATTCCGGCAACGGCCGGGCTCGGCCACGCCTGCCACCACGTGTTCCTGCGTGCCGGCGACGTGCAATCCGGCAT
>NZ_JBFTJF010000070.1:0-531 GCF_056395305.1 Variovorax sp. 10L426
CGACTACCTCGCCCGCATCGAGGCCGCGCGCGACCTGAACGCCTTCGTCGACGTCAACGCCGACCTCACCCTGGACCAGGCCCGTGCCGCCGATGCGCGCCGCGCCCAGGGCCAGGCCACGCCGCTGACCGGCGTGCCCATCGCCCACAAGGACGTCTTCGTGACGCGCGGCTGGGCCTCCACGGCCGGCTCGAAGATGCTGGCCGGCTACCAGAGCCCGTTCGACGCCACCGTGGTGGAGCGCCTCGCCGCCGCCGGCATGGTCACGCTGGGCAAGACCAACATGGACGAATTCGCGATGGGTTCGTCGAACGAGAACTCGTATTTCGGCATCGTGCGCAACCCGTGGGACAAGCAGCGCGTGCCGGGCGGCTCCTCGGGCGGTTCCGCCGCCGCGGTGGCCGCAGGGCTGGCCCCGGCCGCCACCGGCACCGACACCGGCGGCTCGATCCGCCAGCCGGCGTCGTTCTCGGGCATCACTGGCATCAAGCCGACCTACGGCCGCGTCTCGCGCTACGGCATAATCGCGTT
>NZ_JBFTJF010000071.1:0-530 GCF_056395305.1 Variovorax sp. 10L426
GATGAGATGAGCCGACATCGAGGTGCCAAACACCGCCGTCGATATGAACTCTTGGGCGGTATCAGCCTGTTATCCCCAGAGTACCTTTTATCCGTTGAGCGATGGCCCTTCCATACAGAACCACCGGATCACTATGTCCTGCTTTCGCATCTGCTCGACTTGTCAGTCTCGCAGTTAAGCACGCTTATGCCATTGCACTATCGTCACGATGTCCGACCGTAACTAGCGTACCTTCGAACTCCTCCGTTACGCTTTGGGAGGAGACCGCCCCAGTCAAACTGCCTACCATGCACTGTCCCCGATCCAGATTCACGGRCCWAGGTTAGAACCTCAAACACACCAGGGTGGTATTTCAASGWYGGCTCCACRWGAWCTAGCGWCCMYGCTTCAAAGCCTCCCACCTATCCTACACAGATCKGTTCAAAGTCCAATGCAAAGCTACAGTAAAGGTTCATGGGGTCTTTCCGTCTAGCCGCGGGGAGATTGCATCATCACAAACACTTCAACTTCGCTGAGTCTCGGGAGGAGAC
>NZ_JBFTJF010000072.1:0-520 GCF_056395305.1 Variovorax sp. 10L426
GTTTTACGTGCTGCGTCACGGTGCCACGGRTCTAYAARCCTGGCAYGACGGYGAAGGTCMGGTGGCTCCATCGCATCGACGATGTGCCGCAGGTGCGGATCGTCCCGGTACCTCCTTATGGACCAAGGGATGGCGGAATGTTCGCCGTCCACTTCCTGCGCGACGGCAATGTCAAGGTSTTCGTGACCATGATGGSWCTYSGWCAYCCTGACTATCCCTTGAAGGGCGACGAGGCGCGCAAGTAACCACAGTTCCACGAGGAGAGTCATGCCTTACACAGTAGCGCGCCCACGGGCGTGGTTAGCCGGCCTGCTWGCGGCACTGTCGCTGGCAATGTCCGGATGTGGCGACGAGCCCATCGCGGTGTCAATGGTTGGCTACAACCACACGGACGTGGGGATCTACGCGTTTGAGGTCAACGGTCATGGCGGACCGAATATCTGGCCGCACGCGGGCGGTGGGAAACGTACGTGTTGCGTCATGGTGCCATTGGTCCACGAGCCTGGTATGACGGTAAAGG
>NZ_JBFTJF010000073.1:0-518 GCF_056395305.1 Variovorax sp. 10L426
CACACCGTCATCAACCTGATCATCTTCGTGCTGGCCATCTACGTGGGCTACCACGTGGTGTGGACCGTCACCCCGGCGCTGCACACGCCGCTGATGGCCGTCACCAACGCCATCTCCGCCATCGTCATCGTGGGCGCCATGCTGGCCGCGGCGCTCACCGAGACCACCTTGGGCAAGACCATGGGCGTGCTGGCCGTGGCACTTGCTGCAGTGAACGTCTTCGGCGGCTTCCTGGTGACGAGACGCATGCTGGAGATGTTCAAGAAGAAGGACAAGAAGGTAGCCGCAGGCGACAAGGGGAACGCAGCATGAGCATGAACGTCGTCACGCTGCTGTACCTGATCGCCTCGGTCTGCTTCATCCAGGCCCTGAAGGGCCTGTCCCACCCCACCACCTCCATCCGCGGCAACATCTTCGGCATGGTCGGCATGGCCATCGCCATCCTGACCACCGCCGCGCTGATCGTGCAGCTCTCCGGCGGCAAGGCCCTCGGCATGGCCTGGGTGCTGCTGGGCCTG
>NZ_JBFTJF010000074.1:0-515 GCF_056395305.1 Variovorax sp. 10L426
CATTGATGGTGCAGGTGTTCGAGGTGACTTCGCCGTTGAAGGTGATGGTGCCGTCAGCAGCAGAGGCAACCTGGGCGGCCATCGCGGTGCTGGCCAAGATCAGAACGGAGAGAAGTTTGCGGTTCATTTCGAATATTCACTAAAGTTGAAGAAGTTGGATTTGGCAGAAGGCGATAACCAGGGAATTGCCAATTGCCAAGACCGAATTAAATCGATCCACACGCCGCAGGCACATAAGAAAAATCCTAAAGCAGCGTTTGGAGCAGTACCGCTGTGCAAAATGGCACGGTGAGGCCTCGATCTACGCGCCTCGCGCAGCGAATTCGTTCGCCGCCGCTGGTGCTGCTCCATGGGAGGAAGCGCACCGGCGGCGCGCTTCCGGGCTACCAGAAATTACTGGTAGATGAGCGTGTACATCACGCTCGAATTGGCTGCGCCGGCGCCAGCAGCTCCATTGACAGCCACGTATTCAGCGGCGTAGGGCAGCAGTGCAGATCCGGCGGTGATAGCAACCG
>NZ_JBFTJF010000075.1:0-510 GCF_056395305.1 Variovorax sp. 10L426
GTTATAGGCCAGCGAGAGGCCGGTGGAACGCACCTCGGTCGGGAACTGCTCGGCCAGCACGGCCGGGGCCGGGCCGGTGAACGCGGCCAGCAGGATGCCCAGCACGATCTGCACCTGGAGCAGCGTGGCCGTGGTCGGCGACACGTTGAGCCAGTGGAACAGCGGGTAGGCCAGCGCGCCGATGGCCACCGCCACCACGGTCAGCATGCGCTTGCGGCCGACGCGGTCGGACAGCATGCCCATCAGCGGGCACAGCACCAGGATGATGGCGCCGCAGATCGCGGTCGACTGGAACGTCGCGCCCAGCGGCAGGCCGAGCTGCTGCTTGGCGTACGACGGCATGTAGAACACCAGCACGTAGGTGCAGACCGTCCASAGGATGGTCACGCCSAGGCCKGCCAGYACTTCGCGCGGRTGGTCGCGCAGCACCTGCGWSAGCGGCGAGAACTTCACATTGTTCTTGCGACGTTCGGCCTGGCGCGCCTCGAACTCGGGCGGCTCTTCCAGATG
>NZ_JBFTJF010000076.1:0-509 GCF_056395305.1 Variovorax sp. 10L426
GAATGTGCCGGCGCCCACGGCATGGCCCTCACGCCGTAGGGCGGTCAGCCACAGCAGCGTGGCCAGCGAGCCGGTAACGGAGAGGTTCGGGCCCAGATCCACGCCGATCAGCACCGCTGCCGTCACGGTGTCCGAGGCGTGGCCGGCCGCCAGCGCCGAGGCCGACAGCAGCCCCGCCGGCAGGTTGTTCACGATATTGCTGATTACGCCCACCATCACGCCGGCCAGCCCGGCACCGAGCAGGCCGGCCGGGCCACCCTGCGCGGACATCGTGGAAAGATCGCGCACCCAGTGCGCCAGCGTATCGACCAGCCCGGTGCGCTCCAGGCCCGCCACCAGCACGAACAGCCCCGCCACCAGCGGCAGCACGCCCCAGGAAACCTCTTTCAGCGCCGGCACCAGCAGGCGGGGCCGCGTGGCGCAGACGGCGGCCAGCGTGGCCAGCCCGCCGAGGCAACTCGGCCAGCCCAGGTCCTGGCCGCGCAGCGAGGCCACCAGCAGCGCCAGCC
>NZ_JBFTJF010000077.1:0-508 GCF_056395305.1 Variovorax sp. 10L426
GTGCACGCCCGCGCCATGGAGATCGCCGAGTCGCTGGCCGGCAAGCCGCCGGTGGCCATGAAGCTCGACAAGGCCCGCCTGCAGGAAATGACCGAAGCCGGCTTCCGCGATGCCATCGAGGCCGGTATCCGCATCCACCGCGAATCCTATGCCTCGGGCGAACCGGCGCGCATGATGGAAGCGTTCTTCGCCGAGCGCGAACGCCGCCGCGCCACCGCCGCCTGAGCCGCCCGAGTCCTTCCTGTCGATCAGATCAACGCTGTCCTGCCATCTCCCATGTCTTCGGAAACTCACATCGATATTCCCCCGGTCGCCTCGGAAACCATTTCCGCGCTGCTTGCCCGCCGCGCGCGGGAAACGCCTGACGACATCTACTGCCGCTTCCACGACGAGGTGCTGACGATTGCCGCCCTCGACCGGCGCGTGAACCAGGTGGCCAACGGCCTCGCCGCAGCCGGCCTCCAGCCGGGGGACCGCGTGGCGCTGATGCTGCCGAGCCACCCGGACC
>NZ_JBFTJF010000078.1:0-496 GCF_056395305.1 Variovorax sp. 10L426
GGCCAACGGATGACCGACGTAGGTCGCCGGAATGCCGGCCTTCGCATAGATCTCGGGCTCGAACGGGAACAGGCAGAGGATGTGGTCCACCGCGCGCGCGATGGTACGAATGCGCCCGCCGCGCCACGCCCAGATTGACGGGCTGACGAAATGCACGACAGGGATGCCCGAGCGGCGCAGGGGCACTTCCAATCCGAAATTGAAGTCGGGCGCGTCTACGCCGATGAAACACAGCGGCGGATTGGCCAGCAGCTTCTCGCGAATTGCCCGGCGCGTTGCCAGGATTTCCCGCAGCGAACCGAGCACCTCCACATAGCCGTTGACGGAGAGCGTCTCCATCGGCCAGTGCGAGACGAAGCCCTGCGCCATCATGCGGCGGCCGCCGATGCCCGCGAAGTCCACGGACTCGCCCAGCCGCGCATGAAGCCCTTCAAGCAGGAGCGATGCCAGCAAATCGCCGGAAGCCTCCCCGGCAACCATGGCAATCGTGCCACGC
>NZ_JBFTJF010000079.1:0-495 GCF_056395305.1 Variovorax sp. 10L426
ACGCTCATCACCGAGGAGATGGTCAAGTCGATGAAGCCGGGCTCGGTCATCGTGGACATCGCTGCGGGCAAGGGCCCGGAAGGCGTGGGAGGCAACTGCCCGCTGTCCGAAGCCGACAAGACAGTGGTCAAGCACGGCGTGACCATCGTGGGCGAAACCAACCTCGCCGCCCTCGTCGCCGCCGATGCCTCGTCGCTGTATGCGCGCAACGTGCTCGACTTCCTCAAGCTCGTACTGCCGAAGGAGGGCGGGCTCAAGATCGACCTCGAGGACGACATCGTCGCCGCCTGCCGCATGAGCCAGGACGGCCAGGTCACGAAGAAGTAAGCGAACAAGCAGCAAGCGAACAGCGAACAAGCGAGGAGAAGCCGCCATGGATCCCGTATCCCACACCGTCATCAACCTGATCATCTTCGTGCTGGCCATCTACGTGGGCTACCACGTGGTGTGGACCGTCACCCCGGCGCTGCACACGCCGCTGATGGCCGTCACCAA
>NZ_JBFTJF010000080.1:0-490 GCF_056395305.1 Variovorax sp. 10L426
ACGCTCATCACCGAGGAGATGGTCAAGTCGATGAAGCCGGGCTCGGTCATCGTGGACATCGCTGCGGGCAAGGGCCCGGAAGGCGTGGGAGGCAACTGCCCGCTGTCCGAAGCCGACAAGACAGTGGTCAAGCACGGCGTGACCATCGTCGGGGAAACCAACCTCGCCGCCCTCGTCGCCGCCGATGCGTCGTCGCTGTATGCGCGCAACGTGCTCGACTTCCTCAAGCTCGTGCTGCCGAAGGAGGGCGGTCTGAAGATCGACCTCGAGGACGACATCGTCGCCGCCTGCCGCATGAGCCAGGACGGCCAGGTCACGAAGAAGTAAGCGAACAAGCGAACACAGCGAACAAGCGAGGAGAAGCCGCCATGGATCCCGTATCCCACACCGTCATCAACCTGATCATCTTCGTGCTGGCCATCTACGTGGGCTACCACGTGGTGTGGACCGTCACCCCGGCGCTGCACACGCCGCTGATGGCCGTCACCAA
>NZ_JBFTJF010000081.1:0-489 GCF_056395305.1 Variovorax sp. 10L426
ATTCCGTGCGTGACGCATGATCCGGCACCGCCTCAGATGTACAACCAACTCCTTCTTTAGGGCACCGCGGGCCTGGACATAGAGGCTACGGTAGATGGTCTCGTGTGACACCTGGTAGTCCTTGTTGACCGCATAGTCATGCTTGAGCCAGCCAGCAATCTGTTCCGGAGACCACCGCATCTTCAGTTTGGCCGCCACAACCTGTGCCAGCGTAGGATTTCTGACGAGCTTACAGGTCTTCGGACGGAGCGCGCGAACCCAGGCGAGCTCTTCGGCTTGACTTGCACGATAGCATTGGCTGCCGCCATTGCGCCGCAACTCCCGGCTAATCGTCGATGGGGCGCGTCCGAGCCGGCAGGCGATTGATCGCACCGACAGCCCCGCCACTACCGAGCGAGAGATTTCTTCCCGTTCGGCGAGGGTCAGGGCAAGCCTGGAACGGTGTCGCGGTGACGGTTGAATGCCGCCGGACTTCGCCAGGAGCCCTTG
>NZ_JBFTJF010000082.1:0-485 GCF_056395305.1 Variovorax sp. 10L426
ATGAGACGCTGAATTATCCAACGCGATACCGGGTTGTGATTGTATCAACYRAAATGTATTTAAAGTGATCGAAAGATGACTTGGAATACGGCACAAAYGCGAGAACTCATCCTGTAGCGACGTGCGCTCAAGCAATTGAGACACACTCGTTATAGGGTCAAGYGAAYAAGTGCAYRTGGTGGATGCCTTGGCGATYACAGGCGATGAAGGACGYKGTAGCCTGCGAAAAGCTWCGGGGAGCTGGCAAACRAGCTTTGATCCGKAGATGTCCGAATGGGGAAACCCGGCCCTTATGGGTCATCCCTGACTGAATACATAGGTCAGGGAAGCGAACGCGGCGAACTGAAACATCTAAGTAGCTGCAGGAACAGAAATCAACCGAGATTCCCAAAGTAGTGGCGAACGAAATGGGAAGAGCCTTGTACTCTTTAGCAGCATTGTTAGCAGAACGGGATGGAAAGCCCGGCCATAGCAGGTGATAGCCC
>NZ_JBFTJF010000083.1:0-477 GCF_056395305.1 Variovorax sp. 10L426
CAGCAGGGCCTGGGCCCGGGTGCGATCGTCGCCAGCCAGTTGGGGCGTCCAGCGCGTCAGCTCCGCCAGCGCCGCGCGTCGATGCCGATTGGCATACCAGCGCCGCCCGGCGCGCCAGCCCAGCCAGGCAAGACC
The DNA here is from genome assembly GCF_056395305.1 of Variovorax sp. 10L426. Lineage (NCBI taxonomy): Bacteria > Pseudomonadati > Pseudomonadota > Betaproteobacteria > Burkholderiales > Comamonadaceae > Variovorax > Variovorax sp. 10L426. The sequence continues at coordinate 136 of NZ_JBFTJF010000083.1, forward strand.
GGCCAGGATGACCAGTCCCACCACGAGCCAGCCAGTGGTCTGCGGCATCCACGAGGGCGGCGAAGGCGTGACGAGGTCGGCCAGCTCGGGCATGGGGGCGGTCAGGATAGGGATCCGCACAGGCTACGCCGCCGGCCCGCGCGGCTGAAGTCAATTTTTTCGGGGGCCTTTTCAATAGTTTTGTTGCGGTTGTTTCGCATGTCGATCTGCGGAAAAAGTGGTGGCGTATCCGTCGCAAATTTCCCTATAATGCAACCCTGTTGCAAAAAGGAAGTTGTCCCTTTTCCCTCGCCGACCATCTTTTCCGATGCGAACTCGTTATTTTTCCGCTCGCCGCCACCG
>NZ_JBFTJF010000084.1:0-477 GCF_056395305.1 Variovorax sp. 10L426
GGTTTGACGCAGCCCCGGGCGCGGCGGGCTGCGGCGCGGCCGCCCGGGCCGTGCGCGGCAGGGTGACCACGAAGCGCGTGCCTTCGCCCACCTCGCTTTCCACGCGGATCACGCCGTCGTGCAGGCGCACCAGTTCCAGTACCAGCGCCAGGCCGATGCCGCTGCCCTCGATCGACCGGCCCACCGCGCCGGACACCCGGTGGAAACGCTCGAACAGCCGGGGCAGTTCATCCCCCGCAATGCCGATGCCGGTGTCGCGGATGCTCAGTTCCACGCCGCCGTCCTCCGCCTCGCGCACCGCCACCGCAATCGCCCCGGTGTAGGTGAACTTGAACGCGTTGGAGAGCAGGTTCAGGACGATGGTCTCCCACATGTCGCGGTCCACCGCCACCGGGAAGCCCAGCGGCGCGCATTCCACCACCAGCTGCAGGCCGGCGCCCTCGATGGCCGAGCGGAACAGCGAGGCCAGTTCGGCCG
>NZ_JBFTJF010000085.1:0-472 GCF_056395305.1 Variovorax sp. 10L426
GCTTGGACGCCTTGACCGCCGCGTCGTAGGCGTTCAGCCCCTCCTTGATGCGCATCTCCACCGCGAACTCGAAGATCAGGATGGCGTTCTTGGCCGCCAGCGCGATCAGCACCGTCAGGCCGATCTGGAAGTACACGTCGTTCTGCATGCCGCGTATCAGGATGGCGACCAGCGCGCCGAACAGCGCGAACGGCACCGCCAGCAGCACGCCGATCGGCAGCGACCATTTCTCGTACTGGGCGGCCAGGATCAGGAACACCATCAGCAGCGCGAAGGCGAACACCATGGCGGCGGTCGAGCCGGCCTTCTTCTCCTCATACGCCTGCCCGCTCCACGCAAAGCTGTAGCCCTCGCCCAGCACCTCGGCGGCCACTTCCTCCATGGCGGTCAGCGCCTGCCCGGAGCTGTAGCCGGGCGCGGCGTCGCCGGTGATCTTGGCGGCCGGGAAGTTGTTGAAGCGCGTGACGAGGTC
>NZ_JBFTJF010000086.1:0-463 GCF_056395305.1 Variovorax sp. 10L426
CCTGAAGGTCAGGCGGCGGCCGAGTTGTCCTCGTTGTTGCGGCCCTGTAGCGGAAAGCGTGTGCGAAACATCGGCGAGGCCAGGCTGGCCAGCGCGAGTTCGTCGGCGGCGGCCAGCAGGTCGGGGCCCAGCGCGGTCATGCGCGCCTCGGTCAGCCGCACGGCCGGTCCGGCGATGCTCAGCACGCCAATCGGATCGCGCTCCTTGCGCTTGACCGGCGCGGCCATCGCCGTCATGCCGGGCGCGAACACCTCGTTGATCATCGCAAAGCCGCGCGCGCGGTTCTCGTGCAGCATCGTCAGCAGCGCGCCGATGGTGGTCGGCGCGTTCGGACCATATTCCTCAGGCGAGCCGAAGCCCTGCCGCGTGACCAGCTCGATGGCGCGCTCGTCGCTCATCGTCAGCATCCAGGCGTGGCCGGACGCGCTGCAAGACAGCCGGGCGTCCATGCCCATGTCCGGGT
>NZ_JBFTJF010000087.1:0-461 GCF_056395305.1 Variovorax sp. 10L426
GTTCCTCTCGCGATGTAAGCGGGACAATCCGCGTCGACTTCACCACCATGCAGGTGCGCATCGATATCAAGGCCCAGCCGCTCGATGCCTTGGGCACGGGGTTCTACGCCGCGATCGGGGTGAAGAACGGCGTGGGAGCCTACGTCCTTGCATGCGAGATTAGCGGCCTTCGAGATCGGCTATCAGCTTGAGGTGCACGTGGCGTATGCCAACCTGCTGGCTGTCGAGCCCCCCACGCCCGGCTTGCTCCTGGACCAGCAGAGTCACTTGCTGACGATCACGGCGCTGGGTCTGCAGAACGCGGCGGCCAGCAACAATCCCGAAGCGGATCTGCAGGCGCGCATCGCCGCTGGCGCGACGATCGTGCGCGACCACCTGCCGATGGCTCATGCGCCCTACGCGCAGTTGAAAGATGACCTCTACCTGGCGGTCATGGCGCTGCCGCCGGCGGCCCGCACCGC
>NZ_JBFTJF010000088.1:0-459 GCF_056395305.1 Variovorax sp. 10L426
ACTACGTCGTGTCACTACTCGGCATCATGCGCGCCGGGTTGATCGCGGTGCCGGTGAATTTCAAGCTGCCACAGGCACTGGTCGAATATATCGTCGACGACAGTGGCGCAAAGCTTGTGCTGTGCGACAAGGCGAAACACGCGCAGGTGCCCGCCGGCGCGCCCGTCATCGCGTTCGGCTCATCCGAATACGCGGCCCTGAGTGCGCCGAGCGGCGATACATCGCCTTTCACGCCGTACGCGCCCGCCGATGAAGACCTGGCGCTGCTGCTCTATACCTCCGGCTCCACGGGGCGGCCCAAGGGTGTGCGCCTGAGCCACGCCAGCCACCTCTGGGTGGTGCGGGCACGCCAGGCCAGCACACCGCTGACCAACGAGCGCGTGCTGATKGCCGCGCCGCTGTACCACATGAATGCGCTGGCGCTGATCCTGCTGGCGTTGGCCTGCCACGCGCCATTGG
>NZ_JBFTJF010000089.1:0-456 GCF_056395305.1 Variovorax sp. 10L426
GGCCACGGCCAGGTGGTCCTCGTCGGGCTTGTCGGCGTCGAGGTGTGAGACATGGGTCGCACCGTAGGGCGTGCCGGCCTTGAACATCACGGCGTCGGCGTAGCCCAGCGGCACGATGATCAGGCCCAGGTGGGCCATCGGCGTGTAGATCGACAGCAGCGTCGATTCATTGCCGCCGTGGCGCGACGAGGTCGAGCCGAACACCGAGCCGACCTTGCCGTTGAGCTTGCCCTGGAACCACAGGCCGCCGAGGCCGTCGATATAGGCCTTGAGTTCCGTCGAGATCGAGCCGAAGCGCGTCGGCGTGCCGAAGACGATGGCATCGGCCCACTCGGCGTCGGCCTCGGTCGGCGCTTCGTAGCGGTCGTTCATGGCGGTGGCGTTCTCGAGCCAGCCCGGCGCCTGGCGCATGACGTCGGGGCCGACCACCTCGCGCGCGCGGCGCAGGCGGACTTC
>NZ_JBFTJF010000090.1:0-454 GCF_056395305.1 Variovorax sp. 10L426
CTGCAGGCCGACGGGCATATTGTCCTGACCGGTGCCGCACGGCACGCTCATGCCGGGCAGGCCGGCGAGGCTGGTGGAGAGCGTGAAGATGTCGGCCAGGTACATCTGCACCGGGTCGGCGGTCTTCTCGCCGAGCTTCCAGGCCACCGTGGGCGCCACCGGGCCCATGATCACGTCGCACTGGCTGAAGGCGCGCTGGAAATCGTCGGCGATGATGCGGCGGATCTTCTGCGCCTGCAGGTAATAGGCGTCGTAATAACCGTGCGACAGCACGTAGGTGCCCACCATGATGCGGCGCTTGACCTCGGCGCCGAAGCCTTCGGCGCGGGACTTCTTGTACATGTCGAGCAGGTCGCTGTACTCGGCCGCGCGGTGGCCGTAGCGCACGCCGTCGAAGCGCGACAGGTTGCTCGACGCCTCGGCCGGTGCAATCACGTAGTACACCGGGATCGAC
>NZ_JBFTJF010000091.1:0-452 GCF_056395305.1 Variovorax sp. 10L426
ACCTGKACCAGCGTSACCACCTKGCCGTCSYSCGCGCGGCGGATCACSAYGGCGTTGCGCTCGTTCTCCACCGACGCCTTGTCCAGATCGGCATTGACGAACTTGCCCGGGAAGTACTCGAGCTTCTCGACCTTGCCATCCACCGACGCGCGGTTCGAATGCACGTTGAACACGTTCATGAACACGCTGATCTTCAGCGCCTCGCGCCCGGCGTACGGGTCCTGGGTCTTCTCGACCACGACGATGCGGCCGTCGGCGGGTGCCAGCACGGCGTTGGGCGTCGACGGAATCGGCCGGGGCGGATCGCGGAAGAACTGGAGCACGAAGATCGTGAGAATCCACAGCGGCAGCGCCCACCAGAAACCTGCGCTGACATGCACCAGCAGCGAGATGACGAATGCGCCGGCCAGGAATGGCCAGCCTTCACGGGCGATCAGCGGATGAGGATAGTT
>NZ_JBFTJF010000092.1:0-452 GCF_056395305.1 Variovorax sp. 10L426
GCTGATGACCGCGCTCGAGAACGGCCGCGCCGACCCGGTGCTGGTCGAGACCCTCCATGCCCAGGCGAAGACCGCCACAACGCCGGTACTCGGCATTACGGGGACGGGCGGTGCCGGCAAGTCGTCGCTGACGGACGAGCTGATCCGCCGTTTCCGGCTGGACCAGCAGGACGCGCTGTCGGTCGCGGTGATCTCGATCGACCCGTCGCGGCGCAAGTCCGGCGGCGCGCTGCTGGGCGACCGCATCCGCATGAACGCGATCAACCATCCGCACGTTTTCATGCGCTCGCTGGCCACGCGCGAGGCCGGCTCGGAGATTTCCCAGGCGCTGCCGGACGTGATTGCCGCCTGCAAGGCGGCGCGCTTCGATCTGGTGATCGTGGAGACGTCCGGGATCGGGCAGGGCGATGCGGCCATCGTGCCGCACGTGGACCTGTCGCTCTATGTGATGA
>NZ_JBFTJF010000093.1:0-444 GCF_056395305.1 Variovorax sp. 10L426
CCGTTCCTCTCCGGCATTGCCCTGGCCGCCGCGCTGTTGGTGGCCGGCGGCGCCGCCCATGCCCAGCAGGCCCCGGCCGGCCAGAGCATGGAAGAGCGTCTGCGCAACCAGCTCCGCAACACCACCGCGCAGCTTCAGCAGGCGCAGAACGAACTGGCCGTGCTCAAGGCAGGCGGCGGCAGCCAGCCCGCCGCCAAGGCTGGCGCGGCGCCGGCCGATGTCGATGCCCTGAAGAAGGAGCTGGAGGCTGCCCGTGCGCAGCTGGCCAGCGAGCGCCAGTCGCGCGAGGCGCTGCGCCAGAGSCAGCAGCAGGGCCAGGCGCAGGTGGAAAAGGCCGGCGCGCAGATCGCCCAGTATCGCGGCTCGTACGACGAACTGCTCAGTATGGCACGCGGTCTGTACGCCGAGCGCCTGCGACTGGACGCCGAGACCACCGCGCAGAAG
>NZ_JBFTJF010000094.1:0-442 GCF_056395305.1 Variovorax sp. 10L426
CTGCGTGGCCTGTTCGAGTTCAAGGTCGATCCGTCGCGCGCCATTCCGCTCGAGGAAGTGGAGTCGGCCAAGGACATCGTGAAGCGTTTCGCCACGGGTGCCATGTCGCTCGGCTCGATCTCGACCGAAGCCCACACCACGCTGGCCGTGGCGATGAACCGCATCGGCGGCAAGTCGAACACCGGCGAAGGCGGCGAGGACGAGAAGCGCTACCGGAACGAACTGCGCGGCATCCCCATCAAGCAGGGCGATACCCTCAAGGGCCTGCTGGGCGACCACGTGATCGAGCGTGACCTGCCGCTGCAGGCAGGTGACTCGCTGCGCAGCAAGATCAAGCAGGTGGCATCGGGCCGCTTTGGCGTGACCGCCGAGTACCTGGCGTCGGCCGACCAGATCCAGATCAAGATGGCCCAGGGCGCCAAGCCTGGCGAGGGCGGCCAGC
>NZ_JBFTJF010000095.1:0-442 GCF_056395305.1 Variovorax sp. 10L426
CAGGTGGCGCCCGCCGAAATCGCCACCGGCGTCGTGATCGGCCGCGCGTCGGAGTACTTCGACTTCTTTGTCTACGGCATCGCCTCGGTGCTGGTCTTCCCATCGGTCTACTTCCCCTTCGCCAGTGAGCTGGCCGGGCTGCTCTACAGCTTCACGATCTTTTCCTTCGCGTTCATCGGGCGGCCGTTCGGCACGGCGCTGTTCATGCGCATTCAGCGCCGATGGGGGCGCGGCGTCAAGCTGACGGCCTCGCTGTTCCTGCTCGGCACGGCAACGGTGGGCATCGCCTTCCTGCCGTCCTATGCCACGCTCGGCAGCGCCGCCATCTACCTGCTCGCGTTTTTCCGCTTCCTGCAGGGCATTGCCTTCGGCGGCTCGTGGGATGGCCTGCCGTCGCTGCTGGCCATCAACTCGCCCCCGCACAAGCGCGGCTGGTACGCGA
>NZ_JBFTJF010000096.1:0-437 GCF_056395305.1 Variovorax sp. 10L426
GCCGTGATCACGCTGCGTTCATGCGGGATCGGCGTCGTTCCAATATCAGAAAAGGCGCACGCGGCGCAAGTCAGGCGAACCCCGATGCAGTGCACGCGATGGAATGATCCCCGCCCGCGAGCGCGGGCGGGAACGGTCAGGGATGACCTTGGGGAAGACCTCAGGCGGTGCGCGTGAAGCGCAGCAGGTCGTCCATCAGCGCGTTGAGGTCGCGCTTGAGCTTGTCGAAGCCGGCGTTGGGCGCGAGGCCGACTTCATCCATGTACAGCTTGCGATTGATCTCAAGCTGCAGGCTGTTGCGGTTGGCCTGGGGCTGGCCCAGCACCCGCACGATCTCCACGCCCTTGTAGGGGTGGTTGCGCCAGACGTCGTAGCCCATCTCCTTGAGCACGCCTTCCACCCGGTCGGTGAAACGCGTGTCGCAGGTGGTGCCGTCA
>NZ_JBFTJF010000097.1:0-436 GCF_056395305.1 Variovorax sp. 10L426
CAAGTGGATCGTCCATTTCCACCACTCGCATGAGCCACGCGATATTGACATCGGTAAAACGGCCCACTTCCGAGCGCACGGCCTCAGGCAGGGCTTCCTGTTCCGCTGCCATGATTCCACAGAGGCACATACGGTTGCCGTTCAGCAGCGCGGCCCGAAAGATCGCCACATACGCGTCGAGCAGTGCCGTCGGATCCTCGGAGGTCTTGAGCAACTGTTCCAGCATCTCCGCGCCTGAATCCGTGTACTCGCGCGCCAAGGCTGCGCCGAGATCTCCCTTGGTGGGGTAATGGTGATGGACGGCGGGTCCTTTTATGCCCAGCCGAGCCGCAATGTCGCGGAAGCTGAGCGCGTTATAGCCCTGCGCTTGGACCATTCCTCGGGCTATTTCTCCGATGCGTTGTTTGGTGTTTGTCGAAGCCATGCCGCATTGTAC
>NZ_JBFTJF010000098.1:0-434 GCF_056395305.1 Variovorax sp. 10L426
CCCTTGGCGCGATGACAGGCGGGACCCCGTTGCCGGAATCCCGCGCCGCCAATTACTTCTCCAGACCTGCGGGCGGCCAGTTCTCGAGCTTCATGCCGAGCGTCAGGCCACGGGAGGCGAGGACTTCCTTGATCTCGTTCAGCGACTTGCGACCCAGGTTCGGGGTCTTGAGCAGTTCGTTCTCGGTACGCTGGATCAGATCGCCGATGTAGTAGATGTTTTCGGCCTTCAGGCAGTTGGCCGAACGCACCGTCAGCTCGAGGTCGTCCACCGGACGCAGCAGGATCGGATCGATCTGCGGCGTGCGGCTCGAGGCGGCCTCGGCGGCCGACTCGGTACCTTCCAGCGCGGCGAACACCGACAGCTGGTCAACCAGGATGCGGGCCGACTGACGAATCGCTTCCTCGGGCGAGATCACGCCGTCGGTTTCGATG
>NZ_JBFTJF010000099.1:0-433 GCF_056395305.1 Variovorax sp. 10L426
GTGCAGCGCCAGGCCAATGCCCGCATCCTGCGCGATGGGACGAAGCTGGCCAGCTACCGGCGCTTCTATCTCGCCGCCACGCCGTACGCGAAGCGTCGGCCCGACGTGCTGGCCGTGGTCTATGACGAACTGCGCCGTGCAGGCGACTGGATCAAGCGCAACCCGGGTCCGGCGGCGGCATGGCATGCGCCGCTGATCGGGCTCGACCCGGCCACCGTGGAGGCCGCCAACCTGCGCCGTACCTATCAGGTACAGGCCGTGGACGCCGCCTCGCTCGAGGAACAGCAGCGCATCGCCGACGCCTTCGCCGCGCAGTCCATCCTGCCGAGGAAAGTGACCGTGGCGGCCTCGCCGGTGTGGAAGCCGGTGTAAGGCGCCGAAGTCAGCCGTCCTCAGTCCCCCCGGTAAGCCGATCCGCCGCCCCGTGCGGCAG
>NZ_JBFTJF010000100.1:0-430 GCF_056395305.1 Variovorax sp. 10L426
CTGCCGATCCTGCTCGACGGCGACACCGGCTACGGCAACTTCAACAATGTGCGCCGTCTGGTGCGCAAGCTCGAGCAGCGCGGCATTGCCGGCGTCTGCATCGAGGACAAGCAGTTCCCGAAGACCAACAGCTTCATCGACGGCGAGCGCCAGCCGCTGGCGGAAATCGACGAATTCTGCGGCAAGATCAAGGCCGGCAAGGACTCGCAGACCGACGACAATTTCTCGATCGTCGCCCGCGTGGAAGCCCTGATCGCCGGCTGGGGCATGGAAGAAGCCCTGCGCCGCGCCGAGGCCTACCGTCAGGCCGGCGCCGACGCCATCCTGATCCACAGCAAGCTGTCCAAGCCGGACGAGATCCTGACCTTCGCGCGCGAATGGGCAGGCCGGGGTCCGCTGGTCATCGTGCCGACGAAGTACTACAGCACGC
>NZ_JBFTJF010000101.1:0-426 GCF_056395305.1 Variovorax sp. 10L426
GTATTGAGGCGCTTGCCGCCCGTACCGCTCTTGATCTGGGGCCACGCCAGCAGGCCGCCGGAGACCACGGCGATGGCGATCAGGGCCAGGTTGTTGTAATCGGCGAAGAAATTCACAATGGCATTCCGTTGGGTTGGGTCGGCGGCATTATAAAATACGCGGTTTCGCGCCCCCGTCATTATTTGCGGGCGAGCGCCGCAGGTCACTTACTACCCTGGAAGCAGCATGTACAAGCTCGTTCTCATCCGCCACGGCGAATCCACGTGGAATCTCGAAAACCGCTTCACCGGCTGGGTCGATGTCGACCTCACCGACACCGGCGCCGCCCAGGCCAAGCAGGCCGGCAAGCTGCTCAAGGAAGCGGGCTATGGCTTCGACATCGCCTACACCTCGGTCCTCAAGCGCGCCATCCGCACGCTCTGGTAC
>NZ_JBFTJF010000102.1:0-425 GCF_056395305.1 Variovorax sp. 10L426
TTGCAGGCGATTGCCACCGCCAAGCGCCTGGGCGCCGTCATCGAGGCTTCCGATGTACGTCCCAGCGTCAAGGAACAGATCGAGTCCCTGGGCGGCAAGTTCATCGACGTGCCCTACGAGACCGCCGAGGAGAAGGAAGCCGCCGAAGGTGTCGGCGGCTACGCCCGGCCCATGCCCCCGAGCTGGCTCGATCGCCAGAAGATCGAGGTCGCCAAGCGCGTGGCGCTCGCCGACGTCGTCATCAGCACCGCGCTGATCCCGGGCCGTGCGGCTCCGACGCTCATCACCGAGGAGATGGTCAAGTCGATGAAGCCGGGCTCGGTCATCGTGGACATCGCTGCGGGCAAGGGCCCGGAAGGCGTGGGAGGCAACTGCCCGCTGTCCGAAGCCGACAAGACAGTGGTCAAGCACGGCGTGACCATCGT
>NZ_JBFTJF010000103.1:0-424 GCF_056395305.1 Variovorax sp. 10L426
GTCATGCATCATGCGGCCGTCGGCGCGGATGTAGCCGTTCTTGGCGAACGCGTCGTTGATCTTGGCCTTCTTCAGCGCCGCCATCACGGCGTCCGAATCGTCGCTGCCTGCCGCCTGCACGGCCTTCAGGTACTGCAGCACGGCCGAGTACGTGCCGGCATGCACCATGTTCGGCATGCGCTTCATGCGGGCGAAGAAGCGGGCGCCGAACTCGCGCGTCTGCGGGTTCAGGTCCCAGTACCAGGCATCGGTCAGCTTCATGCGCTGCGTCAGCTTCAGGCCCAGGCTGTGCACGTCGCTGATGGTCATCAGCAGGCCCACCAGGGTCTGGTTGCGCGGCAGGCCGAAGTCGTTGGCCGCCTTGATGGCGTTGATGGTGTCGCCGCCGCCGTTGGCCAGCGCCACCACCTGGGCCTTGCTGGCC
>NZ_JBFTJF010000104.1:0-420 GCF_056395305.1 Variovorax sp. 10L426
GCCCACGCGCAGCGCCGCCGACACGGTCTTTGAGAATCCGCCTATATAGATGACGTGCTCGAGCTGATCGAGCGTGGCCAGCCGGTCGGTGAACGTGAGCTGGAAGTCCGAGAAGATGTCGTCCTCGACGAAGCGGAAGTTGTGCTTGCGCGCCAGTTCGAGCAGGCGGAACGCCACCGGGGGCGTCAGCGTGGAGCCAGTGGGGTTCTGGAGAATGCTGTTGGTGAAGAACAGCTTGGGCTTGTGGTCGCGCAGCAGGCGCTCGCAGGCTTCCGGGTCGGGGCCGTTCGGGGTGTGCGGCACGCCCACCAGCTGCACGCCGTGCAGCCGCAGCAGGCCGAACAGGTTGTAGTAGCCGGGGTCTTCGACGAACACGGTGTCGCCAGGCTTGAGCAGGTGCCGCACGACTAGGTCGAGCGC
>NZ_JBFTJF010000105.1:0-419 GCF_056395305.1 Variovorax sp. 10L426
GCCCAGCTCCAGCATCTTGGGGCGCAGGTGCGCCAGGCGCACGAGGTCGAATTCGGATTCGGCGTAGAGGCAGCCGACGCGCTTGGCCTGGTGCGGCGGCAGTACGCGGTAGGTGCCCACCACGCGCAGCGTTTCCTGGTCGCGTACGATCAGGTGGTCGCAATAGGCGTCGAACATGTCGACATCGGTGCCATTGGACGACGACTGGAGCCGTGCGCCCATTTCTTCGGCGAAGACCTTGTAGCGCAGGCGCTGCGCCTCGGCTACTTCGTCCTGGTGACGTGCCCACGCCACACTGAAAGCAGGCGCTGGAGCTTGTGCATGGGTTTGGTGCTGTGCTGGCTGACGAGGAAGACGGCTCCGCGCCGACTGGCCGGAGCGGCCAGTGGGCAAAGCGTCAAACAGCGGCTGGGTAGGCG
>NZ_JBFTJF010000106.1:0-415 GCF_056395305.1 Variovorax sp. 10L426
GGGCGCCGTGCCGGTGGCCTTGTGGGGACCGTCGATACGGTCCGTGGGTTTGCCGACCACGCGAAGCTGGTCGATCGGATTGGTGGTGGCGGGGGTGTCGAATTTCATCGTCCGTCTCCTCCGGTCAGGTGCGGGCCTGCGCCAGCACGGCACTCAGGGTGCGCTGGAACAGCGGCACCTTGAAGGCGTTGTCGTGGGTGGGCCGGGCGTCCGCGAACAGGCGCTGGGTCACGGCCTGGGCGCCGCGCGGCAACTCGGTCGCGGCGGCTTCCAGGCGCCACGGCYKGTGCGCCACGCCGCCCASSGCCACGCGGCCGGTGCCGTCGCGCTGCACGATGGCGGCCACGGACACCAGCGCGAACGCGTACGAGGCCCGGTCRCGCACCTTSCGGTACAACTGCGCGCCGCCGATGGG
>NZ_JBFTJF010000107.1:0-414 GCF_056395305.1 Variovorax sp. 10L426
GGTCGGCCGCGCCCGCGCCGATGGCCGAGACGATTTCGGCGGACAGGTGCTCCTCCAGCTCGACATCGACATCGGGGTTCTCGGACAGGAAGCGCGACAGCGCCGTGGCCAGGAAGGAGTTGGTGGCCGTGGTGTTGGCCAGCAGCCGGACCCGCCCCTTCACGCCCTTGGCATAGGGCCGCAAGTCGGAATGCATGCACTCCAGCTCGCGGAACACCTCCCGCGCGTGGCGCAGCAGGGCGTCGCCGGCCGGTGTCAGGCGCACGCCTTTCACCTGGCGGATCAGCAACTGGGTCTGGAACGCCTCCTCCAGCTGCTTGATGCGCGTGCTGGCGGCAGGCAGGGACAGGAAGCTGCGTTCGGCCGCCCGCGTCAGGTTCTCGGTCTCCCCCACATTGAGGAAGAGGCGCAGGT
>NZ_JBFTJF010000108.1:0-413 GCF_056395305.1 Variovorax sp. 10L426
TCTGGTAAACGTTCATAATCCAGAACACAATTTGGCGTGACCGAACAATCCGGCCCGTAACGCACCAGGCGTTCCGGTCCGGCGCACCAATGAAGGGCAAGACGATGGATAAGGTCCAGGCAATGGAAGTCTTCACGCGCGTGGTGGAGATGAACAGCTTCTCGCGTGCGGCGGAGGCGCTGGGGTTGTCGCGCACGTCGGCCACCACGRTCATCCAGGGACTGGAAGCGCACTTGCGCGTGCGGCTCATCAACCGCACCACGCGGCAGCTCAGGCTGACGCCCGAGGGCGCCGACTATTACGAGCGCTGCATGCGCATCCTCGCGGAGATTGCCGAGACCGAGGTGGCCATGACGCGCTCTGGTCAGGGGCCGATGGGCAGGCTGCGCGTGGAGATGCCGGCGGCCATCGGC
>NZ_JBFTJF010000109.1:0-413 GCF_056395305.1 Variovorax sp. 10L426
GTCTGGAATCGGCCCGCAATGAAGCCGCCCGGCTGCAGGAGCTGGCCGGCAACTTCCGCGACGCGCTTGGCCGCGTGGATACCGAGATTGCCGACGCACTGGTCGGCCTGGCCCTCGATGTGGCCCGCCAGCTGGTCCGCAAGACCATGGATACCGATCCCGCCGCGCTGCTGCCCGCCGCGCGCGAACTGCTGGCGGCCGAGCCGCGGCTGTCCGGCTCGCCCTGCCTGCTGCTGAATCCCGAAGACGTGTCGCTGGTGGAAACCCACCTGGCCGGCGAACTGGAAGCCGCCGGCTGGACCGTGCGCGCCGACGCCACCGTGGCGCGCGGCGGCTGCATCGCCAGCGCCGCCAGCGGCGAACTGGACGCCAGCCTGGCCACCCGCTGGAGCCGTGTGATCAAGGCCCTGGGC
>NZ_JBFTJF010000110.1:0-411 GCF_056395305.1 Variovorax sp. 10L426
CAGCACGAGCGCCAGCATGACCGCCGCGCTGCCAAAGTCCTTGGCGCGCTTCGACAGGCTGTGCCGCTCGAGCGAAATCCGGTCCACGGCGGCCTCCACGCTGGAATTCAGCAATTCCACGATCAGCACCAGCAGCAGCGTCCCCAGCAGCAATATCCGTTCGACCGCCGAGATCGGCAGCAGGAACGCGCATGGCGTGAAAATCACCACCAGCGTCAGTTCCTGCCGGAACGCGCTCTCTTCGAGCACCGCGTAGCGCAGGCCGGACAGCGAGTTGATCGCCGCGTGCCAGGCGCGGCGGATACCGCGATTGCCTTTGTGGGGGTTGTTCTCGACCGAGTACTCAGTCTCCGGAGCGGACGGCAGCGGGGGATGCGGTTTTGGCATGATCGTGCGCAGCGGTGGGAGCCG
>NZ_JBFTJF010000111.1:0-409 GCF_056395305.1 Variovorax sp. 10L426
GCCGCGGACGCCGCGCCGGGCCGCCTGGCGCGCCAGTTCGAGACGCGCATCGACGACATCGCGCAGGACACCAAGGCCGAGCGGCAGGAAGATGCCGCGCTGGTGCGGCTGACCGGCACCTCGCATGCCGATCAGGTCGGGCTGCCCATGGCGGTCACGGCGCGCCTCGCCGTGCAGGCCGAAGGCGGACTGTTCCACCAGCGCACGCAGCGGCTGGCGCGCAGCGCCGAAACCTCCCGGCGGCGCGACTACCAGCAGACGGCCATCATCGGCCATGTGACGTGTACGCAACCGCGGCGAGGCTGGGCTTGGGAGCGCTTCACCGAGGAAGGGCCGCTCGCGCTGCTGCCGCATGACGAACACGGCACTGCCGGCTATGCGATGGTCTGGTGCTGCCTGCCCGATCTGG
>NZ_JBFTJF010000112.1:0-409 GCF_056395305.1 Variovorax sp. 10L426
GTCGATCGACCATGTGGCGCCGAGCCCGGCGACCCAACTCTTGAGCTGGGCGATACGCGGGTCGGAGGTTGGGTCGTGAATAAGTGCTGCCATGCCGGATTGGGTGGATACGATGCCCCGTATAATACCCGACCAGACCCGGGCGCCGGGTGGCCCCCGGGAGGGGCCTTTGTTGCCCCGCAGCCTGCTCCGGCAAGGGTTGGCGGGAAGTACGGAACCGTTCGCGGGACCGTTCCGCAGCCCGGCGCCGAGCCGACCGATAACCGTCCGCATGACCGAACAACAACGATCACCGCATCATCCGGCCACCCGACCGCCCGCGCTGCGCGGCCTGCCGCGGCGCATGCGTGCCGCTTTGCCGGCCAGCACCCTGCGTCCGCTCGTGCTGGCCATGGCGGGCCTGTCGGTG
>NZ_JBFTJF010000113.1:0-407 GCF_056395305.1 Variovorax sp. 10L426
CCATAGACCCAGGTGAAGCCGACCGTCGAGGCGAGCCACGGCAGCGTGAGGGCGCCAATGCCACCGCCCAGCGGCACCGCCGTCTGCCGGATGCTCATGGCCAGCCCGCGTTCGCCTTCGCGGAACCAGCGCATCACGGCTCGGCCGCTCGCGCCATTGACACTCCCGCTCAACAGCCCGACGACCGCCATCGCACTCATCAGCCAGCCCAGCGGCGGCGCATGACCACCGGCCGGAGCGAGCCACAGCGCCATGACCAGCAGGGCGATGGCGGTGGAGGCGAGGCCGCCGAGCAGCACGGGGCGGTCGCCCCAGCGGTCCGCCGCCACGCCCCAGGGCAGTTCGGACAGGGCGACGCCGAAACCGAGCGCCCCGAGGGCGAGGCCCAGCTCGGCGTTGTCGAAGTG
>NZ_JBFTJF010000114.1:0-406 GCF_056395305.1 Variovorax sp. 10L426
ATCTGGTGGTGGTGGCCACCGGGCTCAAGCTGAACATGCTCGGGGACATCGCCGTCCATGTGGATGGCCAGCCGCGCCGGCCGTCCGAGCTGCTCGCCTACAAGGGCATGATGCTGAGCAACGTGCCGAACCTGGTGCTGGCTTTCGGCTACACCAATGCGTCCTGGACGCTGAAGGCCGACCTGACCGCCGAGTACGTCTGCCGGCTGCTCAAGTACATGGATCACCACGGCCATCGCTACGCCCTGCCGCAGGTGGACCCGGACGTGCAGCGCGTGCCCTTCCTCGATTTCAGTTCCGGCTACGTGCAGCGCGCCGCCGCCGTGCTGCCGCGCCAGGGCCACCGCAAGCCGTGGCGCGTGTATCAGAATTATCTGATGGACATGCTGACGATCCGCCATGGCCG
>NZ_JBFTJF010000115.1:0-405 GCF_056395305.1 Variovorax sp. 10L426
CCGAGGACCCGCTCACGCACCAGGCCGTGATCGACCGCCTGCCGGCCGATGGCGACGTGGACCGCGTCACGGTCTACCGCGTGCTCGACTGGCTGGTCGAGCAGGGGCTGGCGCAGAAGCGCGCGGGCCATGACCGCGTGTTCCGCTTCACGCTGGTGGAGCACGAGGCCGCGCGCGCCGAAGTCCATCGCCAGCACAGCCATTTCCACTGCACCCGCTGCGACCGCACGTTCTGCCTCGAGGCGGCCGGCGTGCCCGCGCCGTCGGTAGCGCCCAAGGTGCCGCGCGGCTTTGCCGTCGAGCACGTGGAGCTGACCGTCAACGGCGTGTGCGCCGAATGCGGCCGCACGCGCGGCGCCGGCGACGCCCACTAGGCGCCGCAAACCTTTCCCGGAGTTCCAAGAC
>NZ_JBFTJF010000116.1:0-404 GCF_056395305.1 Variovorax sp. 10L426
ACCCGGGCCCGATCCACGCCATCTTCGTGGCGATTGGCGGCGGCGGGCTGATCTCGGGCGTGGCGGCCTACGTCAAGGCCGTGCGGCCGGAGATCAAGGTGATTGGCGTGCAGACCTTCGACTCGGACGCGATGAAGCGCTCGGTGGAAGCCGGCAAGCGCATCGAACTGAAGGATGTGGGCCTGTTCGCGGACGGCACCGCCGTGAAGCTGGTGGGCAAGGAAACCTTCCGCATCACGCGCGAACTGGTGGACGAGATCATCCTGGTGGACACCGACGAGATCTGCGCCGGCCTGAAGGACGTGTTCCAGGACACCCGCAGCATCCTCGAGCCGTCCGGCGCGCTGGCCGTGGCCGGCCTGAAGCGCTACGCCGAACGCGAGAAGCTCAAGGGCGAGCAGCTC
>NZ_JBFTJF010000117.1:0-403 GCF_056395305.1 Variovorax sp. 10L426
GCGCAGCACCATCACGGTGGCGCCAGCCAGCGCGGAGACGGCCATCGCATCGTTGTGGTCCAGCACCGGCGGGGTGTCGATGATGACGAGGTCGTAGGTGCGCGAGTAGGTGTCCAGCGCCTGGCGGAAGCGGGTGTTCATCAGCAGCTCGGCCGGCGTGGCGCCGAAGTTGCCGGCGGGCACGATCCAGAGGTTCGACACGCCCGTGGGCACCACGGCCTGGTTGGCGTCGATGCGGCCGCCCAGCATTTCCGAGAGGCCCATGCCGGCGGCCCGGTTGAAGTAGCCTGACAGGCGCTGGCGGCGCAGGTCGCCATCGATCAGCAGCACGCGGCGGTTCGACTTGGCCAGCAGCGTGCCGAGGTTCGACGTGACGAAGCTCTTGCCGACCCCGGAGGTGGCC
>NZ_JBFTJF010000118.1:0-402 GCF_056395305.1 Variovorax sp. 10L426
CTGCAGGCCATCCTCGCCRCCSGTGAACGGCGCCTGCAGGCAGAWGAAGWACAGCATCTGCGCCAGCGCCAGCGTGATCATCGAGAARTAGATGCCYTGCCGTCGGATGGCCAGCGAGCCGACCACGTAGCCGATGCCGGCCCCGGTCAGCGTGCCGAGGATCAGGCCCACTTCCGGCGTCACGCCCCAGACCTTCATCGCATGGCCGGCCGCGTAGCCGGCGCCGCCGAAGAAGGCCGCGTGGCCAAASGAGAGCAGCCCGGTGAAGCCGATCAGCAGATTGAACGCGCAGGCGAACAGCGCGAAGCACATCACCTTGAGCACGAACACCGGGTAGGCGCCCGCCATCGGGGCCACGATCAGCCCCAGCAGCAGCAAGCCGTAAAGCACCTTCTTCTGCAC
>NZ_JBFTJF010000119.1:0-399 GCF_056395305.1 Variovorax sp. 10L426
TTCGACGTTCAGTGTCATGCCGGGCCGATAAATTCGCGAAATGCTGGCGCAACACGTGAACTTCCCGCCCCCCGAGTGCGGACCTAGGTACGCACCGCCATAGCCGTTCACCGAGAAGCTGTAGATGCCTTCGTCGGTATGGTTGTAGCCAACCACTTCCAGTGTCATAGGGTCTTCGCCACAGCCGGACAGTGCGACAGACCCTGCTGCCAGCATTACCACCAGAAATGTTCGAAACCTCGGGCGCCAACCGGCAGTGGCAGTGCTTGTCATTGAGATGGCGTTATGGTTCATGGCTTGCTCCTCGGTTGTCATCGATCGTGTCCCACAGCGGTCTTGCAATATCCAAGATGTCGTCCCCAAGGCCAGCCAGCCAGTCCTTGAAGGCTTCCTCGTGGG
>NZ_JBFTJF010000120.1:0-399 GCF_056395305.1 Variovorax sp. 10L426
GACGTAGCGCTCGTCGTCGATGGTGAAGACGATCTCCGTGCCGCGCAAGCGGCCGTCCCAGATCGGCGTCGACCGCTCGCCTTCGCGCATCACGCCTTCCAGCTTCTGGAACGTCTGCGACAGCACCAGCAGCTTGTTCCCCATCGCCCATATCCCCGCCACCCTCGCCGGCACCAGCCACAGGTAGACGCCGCACGGCCCCGGGCAGGCCTCGACGCTCGGCACGTACTCGTCCGGCCGCCAGTCCGCCATATCGAACGAGTTCGAGACGATGCGCGTGCCGGCCCGCATCCCCAGCAACGTGGGACGGAGACGCAGGTTCACGCTTGGCAGCAGGAACAGCGTGACGACCGTGGCATCGGAAAAATCCGACTTGAAGATGTCCGCCCGCTCGAAGGT
>NZ_JBFTJF010000121.1:0-399 GCF_056395305.1 Variovorax sp. 10L426
GCTGATAAGCCTATCAGCTTAAAAGGAGATATATATGAACAGAACAGAGATTACAAAACTTATAGAACAGAATCAACAATCGATCACAGAGCAGATCAGCAGTATGTCGAAAACCAACTCAGACACCATAGAGAAAATTTTGACACAGAGCTTAAAAAAAGACACAGCAGAAATAGAACTCGTTTTAAGCCAACACAGAGCAAAGACCAAAAAAATGTTGAGTTCAGAATTAAAAAAGCAAATGACAGTAAAAATGTTAGATCTGAAATATCAGACAATAATAATGTTCCTTCTAGGAATGAACCTGATATTGATTTTTTTCATAATAATAAGACTATGGAGGATGTAAGCAATGAGCAAAATTTCACAAATGATAAAACAAAACCAAGAGAAGAAGAA
>NZ_JBFTJF010000122.1:0-398 GCF_056395305.1 Variovorax sp. 10L426
GGCGATGTCCTCGCGGCGCTCGCGCAGCGGTGGCAACGCCAGTTGCAGCGTATTGATACGGTAGTAGAGATCCTGACGGAACTGCCTGGAGGCGATCAACTGCGGCAGCGGCTGATGCGTCGCCGCGATAATCCGCACGTCGACCGGAATCGGTATGGCACCGCCCAGACGCAGGATCTCGCGCTCCTGCAGCACGCGCAGCAGCCGCGTCTGCAGCGAGACGGGCATATCGCCAATCTCGTCGAGAAACAGCGTGCCAGTATGGGCCGATTCGAACAGCCCGCGCTTGCCCCCACGGCGCGATCCGGTGAAGGCGCCCTCGTCGTAGCCGAACAGCTCGCTTTCCAGCAGCGCCTCCGGGAAGGCCGCGCAGTTGATGGCGACGAACGGCTTGGCGG
>NZ_JBFTJF010000123.1:0-395 GCF_056395305.1 Variovorax sp. 10L426
GGGTTCGGGCTTCTCGGTCGATCCGGCCGCCGCTGGCGCCGCGCTGACCTGGATCAAGCTCGGCCACGCCACCAGCGCCGAAGTGGAAGCCATGGCCAAGTCGCACCGTCCGCAGGACATCATGGACGTGAAGTGGGCGGACCCGGTGGACGCCAGCTACACCAAGATCTTCGCGAACGGCATTGCCCAGTGGGTCAAGGTCGTGCCGGGCAAGGAGCACGTCGCCGCGTTCCTGGAAACCCACCGCTACGCCTACCTGGCCGGCGGCAGCATGGGCTTCACCAAGATGGAAGGCACCACGGTCAACATCAAGGACAAGATCGCCTATTCCGCCCTGCAGAACGTTCAGGACTCGATGGTGCTGAACAACGCCAAGGGCTGGAACGCCGCCAGCA
>NZ_JBFTJF010000124.1:0-395 GCF_056395305.1 Variovorax sp. 10L426
CGGCTGGAGCGTGGCCGTGCACGACCACCGCGCCGACGTGGTGGTGGCGGACGGCCTGGGGCACGGCCCCGACGCCGCCGAAGCCGCCGCCGTGGCGCTGTCCGTGTTCGCCCGGGCCCGGGGCAGCCATCCCGGCCGCTACCTGGAACTGGCGCACGGCGCGCTGCGCACCACGCGCGGCGCCGCCGTGACGGCCGCACGCGTGGACGCCGGCGCCCAATGCATCCGCTATGCCGGCGCCGGCAACGTCATGGCGCGCGTGATATCCGGCATCGACGACCGCACGCTGCTGGTCCAGAATGGCACCGCCGGCCTGCAAATGCGGGCCGTGCAGGAGCAGGAGGTGGAGTGGCCGCCGCACGCCGTGCTGATCGTGCATTCGGATGGCATCCAGT
>NZ_JBFTJF010000125.1:0-393 GCF_056395305.1 Variovorax sp. 10L426
TCCTCGGCCAGCGGCGCGCCAAGCCGCACGCCGAGCGCCCCGCCGCCGCTGGCGAGCAGGATGCCGTTGATCGCATCATTCCACTTGCGCGCGTGGTTGCGCCACGCGTACACGGCATCCTCGAAATTGCCGACGATGGCAAACCCGATCGCCGTCAGCCGCGAAGGTACCCAGTCCAGCACATAGAACGCCTGCGAGGCAAAACGCCCCAGCGCCGGGCTGCGCTCGTTCGACGGCTGGTTCCACTGCCGGCTCAGGAACTCGGCGGTGCGGTACAGCACGACACCACCCGGGCCAATCGGCACCAGAAACCAGAAAAACACCCCAAATACATGGCGATGGACGGCGATGATGGCCGCCTCAAGCGTGTGACGCACGATCTCGCTGACCGGC
>NZ_JBFTJF010000126.1:0-393 GCF_056395305.1 Variovorax sp. 10L426
TCAAGCCCGAGGACCTCGGCGTGGACGTCAAGCCGCGCCTGAAGACCCTGAAGGTCTCCGAGCCCCCGAAGCGCGGCGCCGGCATCAAGGTGCCCGATGTCGCCACGCTGGTGGACAAGCTGAAGAACGAAGCCAAGGTGATCTGATCATGACCGTACTTGTTATTGCCGAACACGACCACGCCACGCTCAAGCCGGCGACCCTGAACACCGTGACCGCAGGGATTGCCTGCSMMAGCGGCGATGTCCACGTGCTGGTGGCTGGCGCCAACGCCGCCGAAGCCGGCAAGGCTGCCGCCCAGGTGGCAGGCGTTGCCAAGGTGATCGTGGCTGACAGCCCGAGCCTGGCGGACAACCTCGCGGAGAACGTCGCAGCCCAGGTGCTGGCGATCGC
>NZ_JBFTJF010000127.1:0-390 GCF_056395305.1 Variovorax sp. 10L426
GCCGGTACGCGCGCGGCCCCGCCAGGGCGGCTCGCCGGGGCTGGTCTCGGCGCTGGCCGGCGAAGGCACGCACGAGGGCCGCAGCACAGTCATGCAGGCCGCGATCCACGCGATCGGCTTCGACTACCTCGGCTACGGCACCGCCGCCAACGTGGGCGGGCACATCCAGCCGCGCACGTTCTTCGACACCTATACGGCCCCCGGCTGGCGCGACCGGTACTTCCGCGAGCGCTATTTCGAGATCGACCCGCGCAATCCGCAGCCCGGCATGTTCGGCCTGCCGATGGTGTGGGACGCCGATGACCTCGAACACACCCCGCCCGGCGGCATTCCGCCGCTGCGCCTGCGCCGTTTCCTCGACGACCTGCGCGACGCCGGCATCCGCAGCGG
>NZ_JBFTJF010000128.1:0-390 GCF_056395305.1 Variovorax sp. 10L426
GCCTTGTTCCCGTGGCGTACCGTGCTCGAGAACATCGAGGTCGGGCTCGAGATTCGCGGCGTGCCGCGTGCGGAGCGGCGGCGCATTGCGGGGGAGTACCTCGAACTGGTAGGGCTGACCGGCTTCGGCCCGCGCTTTCCGCATGAAATCTCGGGCGGCATGAAGCAGCGCGTGGCGATTGCGCGCGCGCTGGCCTACAAGCCCGAAGTGCTGCTGATGGACGAACCATTCGCCGCGCTGGACGCACAGACGCGCGAGATCCTGCAAGGCGAACTGCTGCGGATCTGGGAGCAGACGCGCAAGACCATCGTGTTCATCACCCACAGTATCGACGAGGCGATCTTCCTGTCGGACCGCATCGCCATCATGACGCGGCGCCCGGGTACGGTG
>NZ_JBFTJF010000129.1:0-388 GCF_056395305.1 Variovorax sp. 10L426
GTGGTGACGTTCGACGTTGGCCAGGTGGACGTGCCGGGCCGCTTCACGCTGTTCGAACGCCAGGGCGCCACGGTGATCGTCGATGACGCGCACAACGCGCCCGCGCTGACGGCGCTGGCCGCCGCGCTCGACCGCTTCCCCGCCGAGCGCCGCATGCTGGTGTTCGGCGCCGGCGTGCAGCGCCGGGACGAGGACCTCGTCAGCCACGGCAAGATCATCGGTGCCGCGTTCGACCGCGTGTTCCTCTGCGAGGACCAGAGCGTGAAGCGCGACCTGCCCGATGCCGAGGCCCGCGCGCTGGTCAAGAAGGGGCTGTACGAAGGCCGCCGCGTGACCAAGATCATCGACGAAGGCGCTCGCCGCGCCGCCATCGAGACCGCGCTCTCGC
>NZ_JBFTJF010000130.1:0-388 GCF_056395305.1 Variovorax sp. 10L426
CCGCCGCACGGTGCGCTCGGCCTCCGGCCGGGAGGTGCGTTACGACCGCCTGCTGCTGGCCACGGGCTCCAAGCCGTTCATCCTGCCGGTGCCGGGCCATACGCTCGACGGGGTGATCGCCTTCCGCGACATCCAGGACGTGGAAACCATGCTCCACGCCGCGCGCAACCATCGTCACGCGGTGGTGATCGGCGGCGGCCTGCTCGGGCTCGAGGCCGCCAACGGCCTGCTGCGCCAGGGCATGGACGTGACCGTGGTCCACCTCGCCGACAGCCTGATGGAGCGCCAGCTCGACAAACCCGCCGCCGCGCTGCTGAAGCTGGCGCTGGAGCGCCGCGGCCTGCGCTTCCTGCTCGGCGCGCAGACCGCCGGCATTCTGGGCGATACC
>NZ_JBFTJF010000131.1:0-386 GCF_056395305.1 Variovorax sp. 10L426
CTCGTACGCAGTGATGATGGTGATTGCCTACATGCCGACCCAGCTGCTGATGCGGGTCGCCGTCCCCCTATATACAGTGGGCGTGGCGCTGCTGATTGCCGTGGCGATGTTCGGCCTGATCCGCAAGGGCGCGCGGCGCTGGCTCAACGTGGGCATGGTGATCCAGCCGTCCGAGATCATGAAGATCTCGATGCCGCTGATGCTGGCGTGGTACTTCCAGAAGCGCGAGGGCGTGGTCAAGTGGTTCGACTTTGTCGTGGCGCTGGTCATGCTCGGCATTCCGGTGGGGCTGATCGCCAAGCAGCCTGACCTTGGCACGGCGCTGCTGGTGCTGGCCGCCGGCCTCTATGTGATCTATTTCGCCGGGCTGACCTGGAAGATCATCC
>NZ_JBFTJF010000132.1:0-384 GCF_056395305.1 Variovorax sp. 10L426
ATGTACGGCCAGGCGGCGCTGGCCGGCAAGGGGTTGCGCAGGACGACGAGCGTGGCGACGGCCGCGATGGCGATGCTCATCCACGTCATCGACAGGAACCGGTCGCGGTTGCCGTGCAGCATGGCGTTCCAGCTCGCGTGGAGCACGGCGGCGAGGAGCACGATACCGCCGGTATAGCTGAGCATTGGGGTGGGAGGGGAGCAGGAAATGCCCAAGAATATCTATCTTGAAGCGGCACGACAAACCAGATAAATTGCCACATCGCGTTAGAAAATCTATTGCCATGAAACGGGTATTGCCGCCGCTCAATGCCTTGCGGGCCTTCGAGGCCGCGGGCCGGCTGGGCAGCTTCAAGGAAGCCGCCGCCGCGCTGCACGTCACGCA
>NZ_JBFTJF010000133.1:0-382 GCF_056395305.1 Variovorax sp. 10L426
GGTCCTGGCCTTCGAAGCGAATGGCGCCCTGGTAGTGGGCGTCGCCAACCAGCCGGAGCATGGCCAGCGCGGTCACGGTCTTGCCCGAGCCGGACTCACCCACCAGCGCGTAGCGCTCGCCAGCGCGCAGGTCGAAGCTGACCTCGCGCACGGCGCGCGTGGCGTGCTCGCCCTCGCCGAAGGTCACCGACAGTCGGTCCACACACATCAATTGCGTGCCGGGCGCCGGCGGGGCCACGGCGTCAGGAAACGTTGCGGCGAGGCTCATTGCACGGCCTCCGCAGCGGGACTTCCCGCAGGCGCCTTAGGCTCCACACGACCACGCAACTGGGCCAGCCCCAGGCGCGTATCGAAGGCATCCCGCAGCGCGTCGCCCATAAAG
>NZ_JBFTJF010000134.1:0-381 GCF_056395305.1 Variovorax sp. 10L426
CCGTGAAGACCGACCAGGGCAATGTGGATAACGCCCGCATCCAGCTCGGCTATACCAGGATCGTGGCGCCCAACTCGGGCCGCATCGGCCTGCGGCAGGTGGACCCGGGCAACATCGTCGGCACCAGCGACACCAACGGCATCGCGCTGATCACCCAGATCCAGCCGATTGCCGTGCTCTACACCATTCCCGAAGACAACCTGCCGGCCGTGCTGAAGAAGCTCAACGCCGGCGAGAAGCTGCCGGTGCAGGCGTGGGACCGCCAGGAGCGCAACCAGCTTGGCGAAGGCACGCTGCTGACCACCGACAACCAGATCGACACCCCCACGGGCACGGTCAAGCTCAAGGCCATCTTCCCGAACACGGACGGCATGCTGTTCC
>NZ_JBFTJF010000135.1:0-380 GCF_056395305.1 Variovorax sp. 10L426
GCGCCGCGCGCTGCTCAAGGCCGTGGCGATTCCGGGCTACCAGGTGCCGTTCGGCAGCCGCGAAATGCCGCTGCCCTATGGCTGGGGCACCGGCGGCATCCAGGTGACGGCCGCCATCATCGGCAAGCAGGACGTGCTGAAGGTGATCGACCAGGGTTCCGACGACACGACGAACGCCATCAACATCCGCCGCTTCTTCGGCCGCGTGACCGGCGTGCAGACGACGGAGCGCACCGCCGAGGCGTCGATCATCCAGACCCGTCACCGCATTCCGGAAACGGCACTGCGCGCAGGCCAGACCATGGTCTACCAGGTGCCCATTCCCGAGCCGCTGCGCTGGCTGGAGCCGAGCGAGACCGAGACGCGCACCATGCACGCGC
>NZ_JBFTJF010000136.1:0-377 GCF_056395305.1 Variovorax sp. 10L426
GTCTGGGGCATCTGGCGATCCGATACCACAGCGCCATCGCGGGCGAGTGTGACCCGGGTATCGACGTGAACGCCAATGCTGTCGTCGACGACCACGCCGGCGGTGGCCAGTGCCTCGAACAGTTCCGGGTGCGTGACGATTCCGGCGCCACGCCCGGTCAACGCTTCGGGTGTCCGCTCGAAGACCTCGACCTCCCAGCCTTCGCGCTGAAGCATGCTGGCGGCAAACAGACCGCCGAGCGATCCGCCGACGACGATCGCCCTGGGTTGCCTTTGCAGTGCGGATTTCATGCCTCGACTCCCGTTGTAGCTTGCGCCGGATGCGGCAATGCCAGGCCCTCCACCTCGGTGGATGGGTAGTTGAGCTCGATCGTGACG
>NZ_JBFTJF010000137.1:0-376 GCF_056395305.1 Variovorax sp. 10L426
GCAATACCCAGATCCTGCAGGCCACGCCGCTGTCGCCGCTGCCGCCCGTTACCGAACCGGCCGCGCCGACCCCGGCACTGCCGGCCGTGACCGATGCGCCGGCCAAGCTGACGCCGATCACCTCGCTGCCGCCGGTGGCCCCGCCGACGCTAACGCCCATCAGCCCGGTCACTCCGGTGCACGATGCCGTGGTCATCGCCATGCCGACGGCGCCGCGTCATGAGCAGGTGGCTGTCGCCCATGTCTCCGCGCAGTCGCCGGAGGTGCCGCAGTCGGACGAATCGCTCGACGCCTCGTCGCTGGACGCCGATCTGGTCGACATCTTCCTGGAGGAGGCGCACGGCAGCCTGCCCGAACTCGGCAAGCTGGTGCGCAC
>NZ_JBFTJF010000138.1:0-376 GCF_056395305.1 Variovorax sp. 10L426
CCCCTGAGGCCAAACAGCGCCTGTTGCCCGCGCTGGCACCTGGGAATGTGCAGAAAACCTTGGCCGCACCTGTCACCGCCATCATCGCCTATGACGTCAAGTTCTACGAAATTTGCCTAAGCTGTTTCCACATGCGGACGCACGCTCGTGGGTCGCCGAAACCCCGGAGCTCGCGCTGGCAACTGCGAGGCGAAACAGTTCCCTGCAGGGCGGGTACCTGATGATTGCCGCCCGCTCGCTGGGGCTCGACTGCGGTCCCATGTCTGGCTTCGACAATGCCAAGGTCGATCACGAGTTCTTTCCCGCGGACCCTAAGGAGAATGCCTTCCAGCTCGAATATTTCCCGGATAGCCACGTGAAATCGAACTTCCTGTGC
>NZ_JBFTJF010000139.1:0-375 GCF_056395305.1 Variovorax sp. 10L426
GGCTGTCGACCGCCAGCTTGCCCGAAGCCACGCCGCTCAGCACACGTGCACCATCTGTGCCGGTGAAGTCCACCGACATGCCGCCCGTGTCCTTGGCCACCGTGATGTGGCCGCTCGTCGCGTCCTGCTTCACCAGGCCAACGCTGCCGTCGTCCAGTTGCTGCGTCAGATTCGTCACCGAGTTCTCCACGTTGTTCACGCGGCCATCAATGGAGGCAATCTTCGTCGTGTTGGCCTGCACGTTCTGGTTGGTCGCAAACAGCTGCGAACCGTTCACCGCCTCCTGGCTGTCGACCGCCAGCTTGCCCGAAGCCACGCCGCTCAGCACACGTGCACCATCTGTGCCGGTGAAGTCCACCGACATGCCGCCCGTGT
>NZ_JBFTJF010000140.1:0-374 GCF_056395305.1 Variovorax sp. 10L426
GCCGAACTCCGGGCCTGGGGCTGGCGCATTCCGTTCGTGATCGGCGCGATTACTGCCGTGGTAGCACTGCTGCTGCGCCGCACGCTGCACGAGACCTCGTCGGCACAGAGCCGCAACAGCAAGGAAGCCGGCAGCGTGGCGGAACTGTTCCGCCACCACAAGGCGGCGTTCTTCACCGTGCTGGGCTATACCGCCGGCGGTTCGCTGATTTTCTATACGTTCACCACGTACATGCAGAAGTACCTGGTCAACTCGGCCGGCATGTCGATCAAGACCGCCAGCTACGTCATGACGGGCTGCCTGTTCCTGTACATGTGCATGCAGCCGATCTTCGGCGCCTTGTCTGACCGCATCGGCCGCCGCAACAACATGCT
>NZ_JBFTJF010000141.1:0-374 GCF_056395305.1 Variovorax sp. 10L426
AGGTACACCTGCGTGTTGCCGTCGCGCGAGAGCGCCAGCGCCAGACGCTGGCCATCCGGCGACCACGACGGCGCGCTGTTGTTGCCCTTCTGGTTCGACACCAGCGTGCGCTTGCCCGTGGCCAGGTCGTGCACGTAGACCACCGGCTTGCGCGCCTCGAAGGAGACGTAGGCCACGCGGCGGCCGTCAGGCGACCATGCCGGCGAGATGATCGGCTCGGTGCTGGTCAGCGCGATCTGCGCGTTCTGGCCGTCCGAATCGGAAATCAGCAGCTGGTAGCGGTTGCCCACCTTCGACACGTACGACAGGCGCGTGGCAAACACGCCGCGCTCGCCGAGCAGCTTCTCGTAGATGTAGTCGGCGATCTTGTGCGC
>NZ_JBFTJF010000142.1:0-373 GCF_056395305.1 Variovorax sp. 10L426
GCCCAAGGTGCGCCAGGACCCGAAGCTGTCGTTCTTCAGCAAGATCTCGCACCGCGTGATCTACCTGTTTTTCGATGCCAAGCGCGACAAGTCGCCGTACGTCACCACCAAGGACGGCCAGCCGATGGATAAGAATCCGCTCAAGGATGCGCGCGTGCGGAACGCCATCAGCATGGCCATCAACCGGCAGGGCATCAAGGACCGGCTGATGGAAGGGCTTTCCGAGCCGACCAACAACCTCGTGCCGCCCACGCTGTTCGGCTACAACCCGGCCCTGAAGACGGTGAAATACGATCCCGAAGGCGCCAAGAAGCTGCTCGCGGAGGCGGGCTACCCCAACGGCTTCGGCGTCACGCTGCACACGCCGAACAAC
>NZ_JBFTJF010000143.1:0-372 GCF_056395305.1 Variovorax sp. 10L426
CCAGCAGCGTCCCGGCGCCGCTCGCGGCGTCGCCCACGGGCAGCGCGATGCGCGGCGGCGCCATCGCGCTGCCATCCCGCAGTTCAGCGAGCATGGCGGCGATGGCCTGGGCCAGTTCGGGATACGGCAGGCGGGCCGCCGTGGCGGCGGCGTCGAGTGGGACGAAGGCGTTGGGCATCGGGCGACGGATGGGTGACAGGTGGGCCGAAGGCAATCCGCCATTGTCCCCCATGCCGCGCCCCCGGGATCAGCGCGACAGCATCCCCATCACCGCCGCCGCGTAGCGCGTACCCGCCGCTGCGCCGGCCGGGAATACGGCCTCGATGTCGGCAAGATCCTGCGCTCCGAGCCGCACATCGAGCGCACCAAGGT
>NZ_JBFTJF010000144.1:0-370 GCF_056395305.1 Variovorax sp. 10L426
GTCAAGCAGGAGATGAAGGAAACCGATGGCGATCCGCACATCAAGGCCCGCATCCGGCAGCAGCAGCGGGCCATGGCGCGTCGCCGCATGATGACCGAGGTGCCCAAGGCCGATGTGGTGGTGACCAACCCCACGCACTTCGCCGTGGCGCTGCGCTATGAGGAAGGCGGCATGGGCGCGCCGCGCGTCGTCGCCAAGGGAACCGAGGAAGTGGCCGCTCGCATCCGCGAACTGGCCGCCGAACATCGCGTGCCGATCCTGTCCGCGCCGCCGCTGGCGCGGGCGCTGCACCGGCACGTGGAGCTGGGGCATGAAATCCCGGCGGGCCTGTATACCGCCGTGGCCGAGATCCTGGCCTGGGTCTATCAAC
>NZ_JBFTJF010000145.1:0-366 GCF_056395305.1 Variovorax sp. 10L426
GCGCCCATGGCACGGCCAGCAGCGTCCACAGGGCGAACAGTTGCCAGGCATCGGCGCCGGTCTGGTAAGTCTGGCCGATCACGGCCATCCAGACCCCCGACACCACCTGCGCGCCGGCCAGCGCGGCCTGCCCGATGCCGTCCCCGGCCGGCCGCCATGCCGCCAGCGCCGCAAGCCCGGTCAGCAGGCCCGCCAGCAGCCCGAACTTGGCGAACTTGTGCAGCGCCTCCCAGTTGAACGCGAAGAAGACGATGACGCCGGCGCAGAGCAGCGCGGTGCCGAGCGCCAGCAGCGCCCGCTCGAGCCAGCGGTGCCAGTCGGCCCGCGCCGGCAAGGTGCGGGCCCACGCGGGCGCAAGGCTTTCCG
>NZ_JBFTJF010000146.1:0-365 GCF_056395305.1 Variovorax sp. 10L426
CGATGGCCCATTCGGCGAACACGGTCGGGCCCGGCTCGAACGCGCGCGGCTCCCAGTGGGCGTCGAGCTGGTCCTCGTCGGCGTAGTACTCGATCAGGCCGCCGGCCGGATTCTTGAAGTACCAGAAGTAGGCGGACGAGACCGGGTGGCRGCCCGGGCCGAGCTGGGTGTCCCAGCCCGTGCGGGACATGTGCATGCCGCCGCCGAAGACCTCGTGGATGTCCCGCACCGTGAAGGCGACGTGGTTCAGGCCGCGCTTGGGCTGCGGCAGCTGCAGCAGGAACAGGTCGTGGTGGCCGCCCTCGGCCGCGCAGCGCAGGAAGGCGCCGCGTTCCGGATAGTTGTCCGACTGCACGAAGCCGAAC
>NZ_JBFTJF010000147.1:0-364 GCF_056395305.1 Variovorax sp. 10L426
GCTGAAGTCCGTCGGCCGGCGCGGGTCGGGGATGTCCTCGCCCGAGGCGCGGTCGAAGAAGCGCACGGGCAGCCCGCGCCGCTCCAGGAAATCGGCCACGGCAAAGCCGGTGCCGGCGTTCCAGATCCGCATCTTCTCGGGCGCCACGAGCTTGTATTCGGCCAGTTCCTCGGACAGTTCGATGCGCCCCGTCGCCTTCACGTGATAGGCGATGATCAGCTCGTTCTTGCGCATGAACTCGTAGACGCCGATCAGCGACGCGGATTCCGTGTCGAGATTGGTCTCCTCCTTGAGTTCGCGCGCCACGCCCAGCTCGGGCGTCTCGTCGCGCTCCATGAAGCCGGTGACCAGCGCGAACATCCCC
>NZ_JBFTJF010000148.1:0-363 GCF_056395305.1 Variovorax sp. 10L426
TCCTTGAGTTCCGGTGTCTCTGCCGCCTGGTGGAACAGCGTGGCCCAGCGGCGCACCAGCTCCGGCGGCGTCTTGGCCGAGACCGCCGCAGCCACCCAGTTGTAGGCCAGGAACTGCGGAATGCCCGCCTCCTGCGCGTTCGGCACATCGGGCAGCAGGTGGGTGCGCTGCGGGGCTGTGTACGCCAGCGCGCGCAGCTTCCCACTCTTCACCAGCTCGATGGCGCCGCTGGCGTCCACCACCGCGAAGTCCACGGTGCCGGAGAGCGTCACGTTGATCGCATCGCCCGCCCCCTTGTAGTTGATGCCGGTGGAGCGCATGCCGGTCATGTCATTGAGCCATTCCGAATACAGCGTGTACGAC
>NZ_JBFTJF010000149.1:0-363 GCF_056395305.1 Variovorax sp. 10L426
CCGTCCCCCCTTCGCAGTAACACCGAGTACAGGAATATTAACCTGTTTCCCATCGACTACGCCTTTCGGCCTCGCCTTAGGGGTCGACTCACCCTGCYCCGATTAACGTTGRACAGGAACCCTTGGTCTTCCGGCGAGCGGGCTTTTCACCCGCTTTATCGTTACTTATGTCAGCATTCGCACTTCTGATACCTCCAGCAKSCCTCACAGCMCACCTTCGACGGCTTACAGAACGCTCCCCTACCCAACAACACATAAGTGTCGCTGCCGCAGCTTCGGTGCATGGTTTAGCCCCGTTACATCTTCCGCGCAGGCCGACTCGACCAGTGAGCTATTACGCTTTCTTTAAATGATGGCTGCTTC
>NZ_JBFTJF010000150.1:0-363 GCF_056395305.1 Variovorax sp. 10L426
GGGTGGCGGCGGCGCCAAGGCAGGCCTTGAGCACGGCACGGCGCGGCATGCGGATGGTCATGCGGGTCTCCGGGGGATTTTCTGGATATGTAATCCCCCCCACTGTACTGAGACGTCCGCGTCACAACCAGCCCCACGCCGGCGGGAGGTCTTCAGGATTTGTGAAGGGTCGCCCCGGGCCAGCGGCCCGCCGTCACCAGCCCACGCGCCACGCTGTCCAGCACGCTGCGGGCGGCCAGGCCGGCCGGGGACAGTTCGTCGTCGGACAGGCTGACCAGCAGGTTGGGCCGGCGCACGCCCGCATCGGCAATCTCGATCAGCACCAGCGGCTCGCCCAGATGCCGCGCCACAGCGGCGCCGGGC
>NZ_JBFTJF010000151.1:0-362 GCF_056395305.1 Variovorax sp. 10L426
TCCAGCCCCGCGTAGCCCGCGGCCATGCTTCGCTTGTTCACGATCACCGTCTTGGCCTTGTAGGCCTCCAGGATCGGCATGCCGTAGATCGGCGTGCCCTTCTGCAGCGCCGCAGGGTTCACCACGTCGTTGGCCCCGAGGATGATCGCCACATCGGCCTGGCCGAACTCGCCGTTGATGTCCTCCATCTCGAAGACCTGGTCGTAGGGCACCTCGGCCTCGGCCAGCAGCACGTTCATGTGCCCCGGCATGCGCCCGGCCACCGGGTGGATCGCGTACTTCACCGTCACGCCGTGCTCGGTGAGCTTCTGCGCGAGTTCCTTCACCGCGTGCTGGGCTCTGGCCACCGCGAGGCCGTAGCC
>NZ_JBFTJF010000152.1:0-361 GCF_056395305.1 Variovorax sp. 10L426
CTCGGGTACACTGCCGGCTGGCCTCGCGCGCGCTGCCGGCGCCAATTTCCAAACACACTGACACGACAGATTCCCATGAAGACTCTTTCCCTGATTCTTGCCGCCGTCACGCTCGCTGGCGCAGGCGTTGCCCAGGCCGCCGCACCGGCTTCCGAGACGCTGCCGTCCGGCGTGGTGATCCAGCACGTGACCAAGGGCACGGGCGCCTCGCCCAAGGCTTCCGATACCGTCAAGGTCCACTACCGTGGCACGCTGACCGATGGCACGGAATTCGACAGCTCGTACAAGCGCGGCCAGCCGATCTCGTTCCCGCTGAATCGCGTGATTCCGTGCTGGACCGAGGGCGTGCAGAAGATGCAAG
>NZ_JBFTJF010000153.1:0-358 GCF_056395305.1 Variovorax sp. 10L426
GGCCCTCCACCACGCCGCTGTGCACGGCGAGCAGGTGGCCGGCGGCGCAGGTGTCGCGCATCTGGGCGCGCCCGGCCGCGCCGCCGCCCCGGCGCGGATGCGCGGTCTGGACGAAGAAGATGGCCTTGATGCCGGGCGCAATCGGGTTGTCGGCCAACTGGCGCAGGATCAGCGGCGTGCTGCCATCCGGGCCGGCGTCCGGGCCATCGTCGAATGTCAGCAGGAAGCGCAGCGGCGGCAGCTTGGCGGTGGGCTTGGCGAACGCCACCGGCGTGACGGCGGCAGGCGGCTCCGGGGTCTCGGACGCCGGGAAGGTGCCGTCGGCCAGCACGGACACGGGCGCGGCCAACATCAGGAC
>NZ_JBFTJF010000154.1:0-358 GCF_056395305.1 Variovorax sp. 10L426
GCGACATGGTCACCGCGCTGTCCGCGCTCCAGTTGCACTACGAGATCGAGGCCGGCTGGCTGCGCGTGCTGGACCTGCCGATGCCGGGCACCTCCCGGAACATCGGCATCACCACGCGGATGGGGGCGCGGCTCTCGCCTGGCGCCGACGCGCTGATCGCCCAGCTGCGGGCGTCCAGCGCCGTCTGGCGCTGAGGCGCCCGGCACACCCCTGGCACCTCGCCCGCCAACATCAGGGGTTCCCACACCCCCGTTTTCCCGTCCCGATAAGCAAACGGCAACGCGGCCCAAGTCAGAAAGCAATACTGCCCGGCCGCCCCAAACGTAGACTGCCGTTGCCGTGAGCCGCTGCGTCACGG
>NZ_JBFTJF010000155.1:0-357 GCF_056395305.1 Variovorax sp. 10L426
TGCCGGGCGAGACCGAGCGGATTCCGCTGCCTCCGCGCCGGCCTTAATCGGCTCTAATCGTCCGTAATCGTCCGTAATCGTCAGACCGGGCTCGTCCAGGCCACGCGCGTGGCCTGCTTCAGGCAGTCCTGGATGGTCGCTACCTGCGTGGCGATGGGCGCCGGCACCGGCGCGTCGCCATCGAGCACCTTGCGAATCCAGGCGGCGGTCAGGCCGACGTCGGTGCCCGGCGGCAGTTCGGGCACGTCGCCAATCGACCCGCCTACCGGATCGACCAGCGTCCGCTGATGGCCGTCGTGCAGCCAGTCGATGCGGCCGCTGCGGCGGGCATCCGCCACCACTTCCCCTTCGGTACCG
>NZ_JBFTJF010000156.1:0-357 GCF_056395305.1 Variovorax sp. 10L426
TCCACGCTTTATCCGGTCTGGCTTTGCGGCTAGTTTTGATGCTGGCGCGGCGCGCATCGAAAGCGCCGCGATTGGGAGGGCGCGGCACGGCATTCAGGGTCCGCATGTCCGAAAACCTCACGATAAATGTCGTTTGAGATTTTCTGCGGAGCGGGAATCATGAAGGCCTGGCATCCGTGCCTCACAGTGCATCGATGGTCATGCAAGGTTGGACTCAATGAATGCTTCAACGGCCGAAGTCTCGGCAAGCCTCACCGCGAAAACCCGGTTCGCCGACGTGCCGGGACGGCGCCTCGCCTATCGCACCTTCGGGCGTGGAAAGCCGGTCGTGCTCTGCGTGCGGTTCCGGGGCACCAT
>NZ_JBFTJF010000157.1:0-355 GCF_056395305.1 Variovorax sp. 10L426
GACTAGCCCAGCCGCCACCTCCGTCAAAAGTGAAAACAACCTCATCTGGTTGGATATGGAAATGACCGGCCTGCAGCCGGATTCCGACCGGATTATCGAGGTTGCCGTGGTGGTGACCGACTCCGAACTCAATATCCTGGCCGAAGGGCCGGTGCTGGTGATCCATCAGGCCGACGCCGTGCTCGACGGCATGGACAACTGGAACAAGGGCACGCACGGCCGCTCGGGCCTGATCGACAAGGTCAAGGCGTCCACGCTCACCGAGGCGCAGGCCGAAGCCGAACTGCTGGCGTTCCTGAAGCGCTGGGTGCCGGCCGGCAAGTCGCCGATGTGCGGCAATTCGATCTGCCAGGAC
>NZ_JBFTJF010000158.1:0-352 GCF_056395305.1 Variovorax sp. 10L426
GCGGCGCGCATCGTGGTGGCGGAGGATCACCGCGTCAACCAGCTGCTGCTCAAGACCCAGCTGCGGCAGCTCGGCTACGACAACGTGGTGATCTGCGACAACGGCGAAGGCGCCTGGAAGGCGCTGCACGCGGCGCCGACGGACCTGCTGATCACCGACCTCTACATGCCGGGCATGGATGGCTTTGCCCTGGCCAGGCAGTTGCGCGCGAGCAAGGATGGCAGGCACACCCCGATCATCGCGGTGTCGGCATCGACGCTCGCCGAAGAGGAGCATCGCAGCCGCGCCGCGGGCATCGACGTCTTCCTGGGCAAGCCCGCGTCGATGCAGGAGCTCAAGCAGGCACTGCGGC
>NZ_JBFTJF010000159.1:0-352 GCF_056395305.1 Variovorax sp. 10L426
GCGGAGCCCAGTCCGCGCACGCTGCACTTCAGCATCACCGCGGTGTACATGGATAGCACTGGCAATCGCCAGGGCCATGCCGACCATCGCTTCCAGGGGCAATACCACGGTCACCCCTATGGCGAATTTAACATAGTGATCCCGGTCACGCCGGGCGCCGAGCTGAACGGGCCCAACGGCTGGTGCGCGGGCGGCTGGACCGCGCCGGCGCCGGGAAGCTTTCATCATCCGGAAGCCCGGGGTGGCGCGGTAATCGCGCTGTTCTTCCTGCCAAGCGGCCGGATTTCCTACGATCGGATTCCGCAGGAGTAGACATGACTCATACAGCGATGGAATGGCCGCAGGAGACTGT
>NZ_JBFTJF010000160.1:0-351 GCF_056395305.1 Variovorax sp. 10L426
AGCTGCGCCCGCCCAAGGTCCACCAGCCGAGGAACCGCCGCGCCTGCCTGGGCGAGCTGGTGCAGATCGATGGCAGCGATCATCACTGGTTCGAGGACCGGGCGGCGGCGTGCACGCTGCTGGTCTACGTCGACGACGCCACCGGCCGGCTGATGCAGCTGCTGTTCGTGCCGACCGAATCGACGCCAGCCTACTTTGCCGCCACCCGGGCCTATATCGAACGGCACGGCAAGCCGATGGCGTTCTATTCCGACAAGGCTGGCGTCTTCCGCGTCAACCGACAGGAGAATGCCGAAGGCCGCGGCTATACGCAGTTCGGGCGCGCCCTCTTCGAGCTGAACATCGACATCC
>NZ_JBFTJF010000161.1:0-351 GCF_056395305.1 Variovorax sp. 10L426
CGTTGTAGGCCGTGCCGACAGCGCGCGAAGCCGGCATCGCGAAACTGCCGTTGGCATTGACGACCTGGGTGTCGCCATTGGTGTCGGCCAGTTGCAGGCTCTTGCCCGCAGCCAGGCCCGACACGGTGCCGCCCACGGTGTAGATCGTCGGTGCAGCGCCTCGCGACAGCGCCGCATTGGCGCACAGCCGGCCGCCAGCCGGGGCGTCGGCGCAGGCCGTCAGCACGCCGGCTGCGGCGGCGACTGCCGAGACAGGGCTCGCCACCTGGGCGCTGTGGCCGTCGGCGGCTGGGGTGGCCACGAAGCTGGCGCCATCCGTTGTCCACGCCCAGTTGGTGAGATCCCCTGCCC
>NZ_JBFTJF010000162.1:0-351 GCF_056395305.1 Variovorax sp. 10L426
CCTTAAGCGGCGTCGGCACTGGCAGCGCGCAGACACTGAACATATTCGGGCGTGTGCCTCCCGTTGCCGGACAGCCTCCGGCGGGCACCTACAACGACCTGGTGCAGGTGACGATCACCTACTGAGGGGAGCCCGCTCTACAGAATCCCCCATCTCGGCCGATACCGCGCATCAGGTCGACAACACGGTGGATCGCAGGTGGTTCGGGCAGTACTGATCGGAGCGATGTCCATCGCCAGCACAGCAGCGTGGGCCGACCCGGCGCCCGTCCCAATGCAGATCCGCCTGACCGTGGTTGAAGGCTGCGTCGGCACGGAGGGCGGCCCACGTTGCCCGGTGCCACAGCAGCAC
>NZ_JBFTJF010000163.1:0-318 GCF_056395305.1 Variovorax sp. 10L426
GGCCGCTGACCCATGCCCATCACAGATGCCAGCAATTTCGTCTTCTTCCAGCTGATCAACGACTACCTCCGCGACGAGATCAATACCTTCCAGTGGAACCTGCTGACGAGCATGGCGCAGTTCGTCGGCGCGATCGGGCTGATTCTGCTGACGGTGTGGATCCTGTTCCAGGGATACCGCATCGTCACCGGCCGAACGCAACAGCCCATGATGGCGTTGGTGGGCGATGCGCTCAAGGCCACGCTCATCATCGGCATCGCCACCGGCGCGGCCAGCGTGTCCTCTTCTCTGTACTGGACGCTCACTGACGGTACCGCC